>JBOHHE010000056.1:0-9132 GCA_050700355.1 Pseudonocardiaceae bacterium | reverse complement strand
GCTTCAGCCTCACGATCATCAATGCCGATGTCCTGACTCACGGATATTCCTTTCCCAGCCGACTGGAGATCAACGACGGCTGATCTTGCCCTATCCGTGGCTTACACAGCTGTCATGACACGCCCGCACCGGAGTTCCGATGGCGAGAAGTCTGTGAGAGAGCTCCTCATGATACCGGAGCTCCGTCGCCCTTCCCACCACGACACGCCGACGACCACCAAGCCGATACCTCAGCGCTCACCTCCCAGGCCCCAGCCCTACCCCGAAACCAGATCCTTCGATCTTGAAACGACCGTGCCACCCGGGGGCGGATCCGCCGGGTGCCGGTGCGGCGGCAGCCCAATCATCTGCCCCGCTCCACCCCATTGAGAAGGCTGACAACCAGGCGTGGGTAATTGCGCCCGCTGGCTGAGGCAAGACGACGCTGCTGTCGCAGTGAGCCCACGATCCGGCCGAGCCTGCGGCCCCGCTGCGCTGGGGTCCTGATAGAGGAACTGACCGACCGGGAGCAGTTCGTCCTGCGAGCGCTGACCGGCGCCGCCACCCAGCGGGAGATCGGCGTCTCGCTCTACCTGTCGATCAACGCGGTCAAGGGCTACACCAAGATCCTCTACTGCAAGCTGGGCTTCACGAGACATTCTCAGTGCCAGTGACGGCAGGTCCGTATTCAGCCGCGCCCGCTCCGCCAGCAGTTCTCTGTCTTCCTGGGTCATGGCATGTTCATGTTTTCATCTTCGTACTTGACGACTCGGTTGGTGTGAATCATCGTCGCAGGCGAAGCCCGACAATCCTGCATGTCTCATCCCAACATCGTTCGCAGGTATGCCACAGCCATTCCATGTCACCCTCAGCGCCCCGTGGATGTGTCACACCGCACAGGCACCGCATCGGCTCCCCTACCACCACCTGGCGATCACGCCGGTCAATGGCATGCCGCTGTCCGGAAAGCGGGAACCAGACAAACGGGCGGGAAGACTGCTCATCCGCCGCAGACATCGGCGAGGTACCCCCAACGCTTCTGGTCGTCAAGGTGAACGGCACCCAGAGCCGGGGCGAGCATCATCCGGGTAGCGCGGCTTGCGGGAGTCAGTGCCTGGCCGGTTGCGTCTCTCACGCTCAGGGGGAGTGAGGTGAGCGAACCAGCCAGAACACCAGCCAGGCACCTACCGCGCCCCGGGTGAGCCGTCATCCCGGCCCTGGGGCCTGCTTCCAAGCTTTGTCTTGTTGGCCTTGTCCGGGAACGGTGGCGGAGACGCGGATCAAGACCGCGAGGGGGCCTGCATCAAGGCAGGTGCCCACCCAGAGATTTGGTCGGAGGATCGGTTTCGTGAAGTGCTGTATGTCATGGGCAGGGCTACGCTCTGCTGCCCGACTGACAGCGGAGGGGAACACCATGCCTGGGGATCCGAACGATCTGCTGCGTGCCGCGCGGGAGTTGGCTGTCCTGACTCAGGGCCAGCTTGCCGAGCTGGCGAACATGCAGGTCGAGCACGAGACGGGCAAGCCAGGGGCGATGGACGCTGACTACCTGAGCAAGTTGGAGCGTGGCATTCACCGCTGGCCCAACCGGGACTACCGCGTGGCGCTGCGGCGTGTGCTCGGCCGTGAGTCGGACGCCGAGCTGGGCTTCTTCAGTACTCGTTGCCGCGGCGCTACCGTGGGACAGAGCCCCTGGCGAGCGAATGGAGGGGACGACGTGGAGCGTCAGATCTTCGTGCGATCACTGGCCGGCAGCGTAGCCGGTCTGGCCTTCAGTGATCCGATCAAGGAATTTCTCGGCGGTGCAGCCGGTTCCGGCAGCCAGCGCCATGTCGGTGTTGCCGACGTTGATCAGGTGCGGCACTTGGCGCGCATGTTTGCCAGTCAGGACCATGGTTTCGCGAGCGGCTTGTCGTCACACGCTGTGGTGGGTCAGCTCCACACTTCGGCTGAGCTACTTCGCGGCCGGTTCTCCCAGGAAGCCGTGCGGCAGCACTTCTTCTCGGCCGTTGCTGAGCTGGCCGACATCGCCGGTGGCATGTGCTTTGATGCGGGCTTGCACCAGGAGGCTGAACGATGCTTCCGGTTTGCCGTGGCCTCTGCGACCGAGGGGGGCGACTGGGCAATGCGGTGCAAGGCGCTGTCCGGAATCTCCAACCTGGCGGTACACCGAGGCCGTACTGACGATGCGCTCAGCTTCTCCGAGATGGCCTTGGTGCGGGCTGACCGGCTCACGCCCCTGGTGCGGGCGGTCGTGCACACCCGTCACGCCCGGGCGCTGGGCCTGAGTGGCAGTCACCGGACGACCGACTGCATGACGGCCGTACATCAGGCCGAAGACTATTTCACTGCCAGGAACGGTGACGAGCCCGACTGGATTGTCTATTATAGTCCCGCGCACCTGGATCGAGATCTGGGTCGTGCCCTGCTGTACCTGGCCGTCAACGGTGGCGAGTACACCTCCGCGCAACACCGTTTGAGCGCTGCCATAGAACGGTTCCCGAAGCAGCCATCCCGAGGCAAAGTCCTCACCATCGCCAACCTGGCCCACTTGACCATGGCTCGGGACGATCCAGCGCATGCGGTCACCCTGGGACATGAGGCGCTGGACTCGATGGGACCGATCCGCTCTGACCGGGTATTCGAGGCCCTCCGACACATGCGGACAGCCGGACAGCAACACCGCACCATGCCCGCAGTCCGCGAACTGAACCAACGGGTGGATGCGGCACTACTGGCGGCTGGTTGATCACCCGCGTCTCTTCTCCATGATCGGCTGCGATACGCGGTAACCCAGGAGGGGACATAACTCGACGGCTTTCACGCCGCCGGTCCAGACCATCAGGGGTCATCGACGCCTCCCCACCCCCACAATGCTGCATGTCTCATCCCAGCACCGCTCACAGGTCTTCCAGAGCCATTCCATGTCACCATCAGCACCCCGTGGATAAGAAACACCACATAAACACCGCATTGGCGTACCAAGCGGGACGTTTCGGTCGCGCCGATCAATGGCATGCCGTTGCCCAGAAAGCGGGAACCAGACAAACGGGTGGGATGTCTGCTCATCCGCCGCGTACATCGCGAGATACCCCCATGCTTGGGTTCGTTCCTGTTGGTCGGCACCCAGAGCCGGGGCGGTCATCACTAGGGCAGTGCGGCTCGCGAGGGTCAGCGCCCAGCCGGTACCTGCCTCACGCTCAGGAGGAGAAACGTGAGGCCGCAACTCAGCGGGCGCTCGTGCCGCGTCCGGTGACTCGTATATCCCGGCCCTGGGGCCTGGACGCAGGCAAGCGGTTGTTGAAGGTGGTGGACAACGCTGCTCCACTGCTGGTTAGCAGCGATGATCACTCGGCTACGCTCAGTCCCACAATCGTGTCGTTACAACCTGTAAAAAACGGAAACGATGGGGGAGTGAGAGTGATCGAGGAACCTCCTGAACTGGTGGCGATGCGCCTTGCCTTGGGCCAGCAGTTGGCTGCCCTCCGGGAAGCTGCGGAGATCGTCCAGCAGCAGATAGGCCATAAGACCGGCTACAGCCGTTCGTCGGTGGCCCATGCCGAATCGGGTCGGCAGCTGCTCACCCGGGAGTTCTGGAAGGCGGCCGATGGCCTGCTTCAGGCTGACGGTGCGCTGCTGGCCAGTTATGAGCAGGTACGCGCCGCCAAGGAGGAGCACGAGGCCCGAAGCCGGGAAGTGGTGTTGGCCAAGGCGTACGCTGAGGCACAGGCTCATACGCAGGCGCTACGAGCCACGACCACCCCATCCAGGGTGCACAGCGGTGGCGCGCTGGTCGTGCTGACCGGGCGAGGTGCTCTGGGGCTTACCTCCACGGCTGCTGGTGGGATACTAAACCAGCTCGAGCTTCTTCGCCGCAGCTTGAACGAGACAATTACGGAAACCGCTATGATTCCCGCCAGCTTGGACGATTGGGAGCAGATGGTTTTCCAGCATGGACAAGCGACACGACACCGTGCTCCGATTCTCCTGCTTGGCGATCTGAGCGCCGATCTCGAAGAGCTACATGGTGCATTGTCGCGTTGCCGATCACCCTCTGCCCTCCGGCGTCTCACCAGGGTGACGGTTCAGATGGCAGGTCTGATGTGTTTAACCCTGATAAAAATGGATGAGCGAGCCGCGTTCCGACGTTGGGCGCGCACCGCCCGGCTAGCAGCTGATGAAGCCGGTGATCCGCTGACCTATTCATGGGTGCGCGCTCAAGAGGCATACGGGCACTACTACAGTGGAGATTTCGCTGAGGCGATCCACGTCGCACAGCACGCCCAGGTGCTGAGCGGTCAGGTCTCGTCGGTCGGTGTCGTCTTGGCTGCTGCCCTTGAGTCCCGGGCGCAGGCCGCGTTTGGCCGCGACGACGAGACGCACGCCGCGCTGCAACGGGCTGAAGCCTGTCTATCGCGCTTGGATGCGGACGCCATCGGCACCTCAGCGTTCAATTACAACGAGGCGCAGCTGCGCTTTCATGAGGGCAACGCCCTGACGCACCTGCACGACACGAGCGCAGCATGGCTGGCCCAGGAGACAGCGCTCTCGCTATGTCCGGCCAGCGACTATATGGACCGCACCATGACCCAGCTTGATCGGGCTCATTGCCTGGCGTACGACGGTGACGTTACCGCCGCCGTGGCGGTCATGGTCGATGCGGCGACGCCACTTACCGACCAACAACGCCAGGGCATCATTGCGGCGCGGGTGCGAGAGATTCTTGCCGTCTTGCCGCTCAAGTATTGTGCATTCCCGGTCATACGTGATTTGTATGATCTGTTGCCACCGTCATCCGAGCCGAAAGATAACGCCTAGTGGTTGAGATTCGATCAGCCGAACCGCGAGACGTTCAGGCCCTTGCGGACCTGATGGAGGACATTGACCGCTTTTACGGTGCTACCGACGTCGAATCTTCTAGCCAGCGGGCACCGCAGATAGCGGCAAGTCTCTTCCAGGAACCCAGGGCTGCCTATGTCTTACTAGCTTGGGAGGGTGAGCAGCTTGTCGGTATGGCCGCATATTCATTCCTATGGCCAGCTGCGGGTGTGACACGCTCGCTGTATCTCAAAGAGTTGTATGTCATCGAATCCTTCCGGCGGAAGGGTGTTGGCAAGTTGCTCATACTGGCGCTGTGTCAGGTAGCGGTTAAACATGAGTGCAGCCGTATCGAGTGGACAGCCGATACGGGCAACGTGCTTGCGAAAGCGTTTTACGAACAGCTCGGTGTGCCGCAGAACCGGGAGAAGACCTTCTACCGACTGGAGGGGAATGATGTTCGGTGGATGCTCGTTGATTAACACTGGCGAAGAGACGACGGTCAATCCCGCTGCGGTGCCCTAGGCTACGTTGTGTACAGCGTGGGCGATGGAGGCAGGCCCGGTGCCGCCGTGGCGATTCTTAGATCACCGAAGAAGACACCAGTCATGATGACCGTTTGAGCCTAAGCTCTTTTGCTTTAGCAAGCTACTAAATCACCCAGTACAGCAGCCTGCATCCAGTTAAGCCCGGGGCCGTCCTGAGGGGTACGTACGACGATCCAGTCAACGGGGTGGGGAAGATGGTCTGAGACTCCAACACGGTCGCCTAGATACTTGAACTTAATCGGTAGAGCGGCAGGATTAGGAATCGGATATACAGCTGCCGGTTCTCTAATGACGTAAGCACAGTTTTGGACCATACGCCGACTAGGTGGTTGACTGGTACGCGTATTGCCATCAACAAGCCAGTATGCATAAATCGCGAAAGCTGAAAAAGATACAATAATACCCACAATTACCCATAAAGCTCGTGAAGTTTTCCACATCTTTACTTTGGTTAGGATGGTAACAAATTTGGTGTCATCTGGGTCATGAATTTCTAATGGTCGAGTAGGGAGTAAAACCGCGGAGGTCGACTCGGCACTCGAGGATTCTAAGCTAGACTGCTGCCCGTCAGTAGATGTCGCGCTGGGAGGTGCCGACAGTGCAGTACTGCGGTTCAGCTCTGTTTGTTCTCGCTCCTTTCTCTTGCGTAGTCGGTCAGCCGTGAGCGCTGCACCATGTAATGACCTCCAATCTCGATCGCGCTCAGCCCCTAAGGCTTTAATCAACACGTCGAATCTTTCCCATGTTGGAACAACGGACCAAGTTTTGAACCATCCCGAGATTGTGTTTGCAGCCAGTTCAAGACCAGCTGCGGCCGCCATCCGATCGATACGACGCGGTGAAGGGTTCCCGTTCTCCGCTAAAGCTTCCTTCACGCAGTCCCATAGATGCGTGACCGGCACAGGAATCGGCTGAACCTCCGAGGTTTTGTCCATAATCCCCCAGTCTGCCCCAGTTGTCGTACTGACGTTAGTTACCAGGCGTCAGACACAGCAAGATCAGCACGTGAGCTGAAACCCTCACCGTCGCCGAGTCGGCCCGAGTCGGCCCGAAAAACTTCCTGGCAAGTAAGAGATGAGAGGAAGCTCGCTCCTGCCTAGCGATTACGCCTAATAAGAACGGCGACGCGCAACCTGCCACACGAGTAAATCGCTAGGAATTCGGTACTCAGTCACCCACAGGCACACTTCAGTAAGAATTGGAGAGAACCATGAATACGCGAATTAAAAAGCTGATTGCCTCAGCTGGCACAGCTCTTACCCTCACCGCTGGAGCGATCCTGATAACTCCAACAGCGGCGTCAGCGGGACGGATACTACACCGGCGGTGGTTATCAATACACCATCCATAATTGTCATGGATTTACAGTGTGGAGAGAGGTAGATATCAACAATGGCCCGGATGATGGCACCTGTCATAAAATCCCCGCGAACAAACAAGTAAGTGGTTACGTATCTCTGGCCCCCTGGGAAAGTGTCGAACGGATCAAGTCTTGCTAAGAGTGAGCCAGGTAAGTAGCTGAGAACACTCTAGTAATTGTCCTACCCGGTCCATTTACCTCCGCAAAGTGATCGAAGAGAAAGGCGCTTAGCGTCTACGCGCTCGCCATGGCTCGGGAGTACTGATGGGCCAGTGCACGTCAGTACTCCCGAGAGAACACCCTGAGGTACCCCGAGCTCTGCGATGACGATCCTAGTCGATCACCTGTCCGAAAAGCTCGGGGCACCTCATTGTCCGGAAACTACAGGGCTCGTGCGCGTGAGGCGATATTCGGCCGCCTATAGGTGGATTGATCACGTTTAAGGACCGCCACACAGGCGCCGACTACCTCAGTGCTACTCGGCTGGCCAAGTAGCCTTTATCAAAAGTTCTGTTACTCCTCAATGGCTTCGCCGATTCGCCGAAGATGCTGCCGGAAGGTGTACGACGGGTCGGCGGCGCGTCAGATAGTCGTTGAACGCCGTCTGCTGGCGCAGTGTCTCACTTGAGCGGATCCTGCGGGCCTGTTCGCACTCGGTCTGCCAGATCTGGTGCGCCGTGGCCAGCACCTCGTCGACCCGCTCGGCGGCGACGAACAGCACGCCATCGTTGTCGTCAAAGAGGACGTCCTGGGGTGCTGAGCAGGTATGGTCCGAACCGTGCGGTGGTCAGTGCGTCGGGGTCGCGCTCGTCCAGGCGCACCGGGCCGGGCGGGTAGCTGCCGTAGCTGAACACCGGAAGTCCGATCTCGGCCAGTTCCGGTGTGTCGCGGTGCAGTCCCCAGATCACCAGGCCCGCCACCCCTGCCGCCTCAGCCTCTAAGACCGCCAGGTCACCGACACACGCCTCGTCAGACTGACCGCCGTTGTCCACGATCAGCACGTCACCCTGCTCGGCCCGGGTCAACGTTTCGAGGAACACGTCCACGCTGCCGTAGTGCCGCGCTGACAGAACGCGACCGGCGATCCGGTGGCCGGGAATCATCGCGCCGATGCCCGGTGGTGCCGCGCGCAGCGGCACGCCGGTCCGGAAGCAGCCATCGGCCACCGGCGGTGTGGACAGGTCCGCGAAAGCCTTCACCATGGCGGCTCTCCATCCGGGGAGTTGGCGTGCGTCACGGGTCACCAGACTGGGCGCTTCCGGTCGACTCTCGGCGTTAGTCTGAGGTGACGAGTTCCAGCCCGTGTTCGGCGAAGTCTTGGTAGTCCTTCACGTTCAAGGTCGCCAGCGGCAAGTTCTCGGCAAGACAACAAGCAGCGTTCCACATGTCATTAACAGGTCGAGGCCGTCCAGCACGTCGGGTCTGCGCTGACAGGTGACCCCACCTCCGTGCGACGTCCTCGTCGTAACCGATCACCGGCACCGTGGCCAGCCAGCGATCCAGAACAGCTATATTGCGACTTCCCCAAGCTCGCACGATCGCCCACTCGGTCAACTCACCCAACGTTACAAATGTTACACAAGGTGCGTACCTCGCGAGCTTCGCCAGCAGTGTCGGCGGGACCTGGCGTTTGATCAAATTGGACGCGACGTCCGTGTCAAGCGCGATGTAATCCATCGACAATTACGCGATCCCAGCTCGACGAGACTCGTAGAGAAAGTTCAAGAAGTCTTTCAACTCGCCAGGCTCATCGAAGAGCTCGTCTCGCGCGTAGAACTCGCCATCCCCGATCGGCTGAGTGCCCCTCTCCTGGGCTTGCTCCTCCAGCGACGGCCGACGAACATCCGGTACCGGCACAGGCGCGGGATGCTCAACTTCACCTGAAGTCATCTTCCACTCCCTCGAGTCGGCAGACGTCCATTATCGCATGCCAGGCCATCGCTCTGATGATCTCCACAACACGCGGTCATCAGCTTGCCTGGCGGGGTACGGGCTCGGCCGGATGCGTGTCGCCATCGACGAGACAAGGCAGTGCCACCCGAGCGGACGTCGTCGAAGAAGAACCAGGAGTCCTGCACAACCGACCGAGCGCCCATGCGGCTAGTGACTCCCGGCTGACCTCGGCCAGGCCGGTCAAGCTCTCGGCCGCGGCCCGGATCTGCTCGGTCTCGGGCGAGATCAGCGTCGGGTCGATGTGCGGGGTCAGCCGGCCCAGCGATGCAACGTACTCGGCGAACGACGGGATCGACTCGGTCATCGCCCGATGAACAGGTACTCGGAGACCTCACGCCGCTGCGCTGTGGCGTGCGTGCCGAACGAGTAGCGGTGATCCATGTTGCGCACCTCTACCGTGTCCTTGACCTCGCGCAACACCGCCTCGATGGTCGCAGCGTCGGGCACCGCGTTGGACGAGTAGGACAGCACGAT
>JBOHHE010000055.1:0-4687 GCA_050700355.1 Pseudonocardiaceae bacterium | reverse complement strand
CGCCGAGCGAGTACGATCTCAAAGGCCCGTTCCCCGAGCGCAAGCTCTGGCGCTTCGGCCGGATTCTCAAGCAGCACCTCAGCGGCCTCAGTATCAGTGAGCAGCCCATACTGATGGTAAACGTTCCAGTCCAACTCCTCCTGCTCCGCAATCATCCGTCCACATATTCGGATCCACTCAGCGCGCGCCTTGGTTAACACTTCGGGCGTCAGTGTGACCTGCTCGCATAGCCTGGGCGGTGATACTGCGGCAAACTCCGTCGCCAGTCGGTCAATACGTCTAGCCCGTTCACTCGGTAGCGTTGCTAGTAGCGGAAACTGCTCCAGTTGGGTTCCGGTGAACTCGTATCGGTTTTCCCAACTCTCATCCTGAACTCCTCGTCCAATTCCGCTGCCGCCTTTTGGTTGGCTGACCTGCCTGAGCCAGAAGCAGGCGATGGAGGAGTTAAGTACCCCGAGGAGTGCGAGGTGATTGTCCTCACTCGTTTGCTCCGGGAGCTTGATCACAGGAGCGGATCTGTTGAACACCTTTCCACCCCGGTCGAGCACAAAGTGGTTGTGTGTCGCCACAAACGCAAATGTAATCGACACCGGAGAGCGATAGCGTTCAGGAAAGAACATGCTGTGGTCCAACCATCGTAAACCTCGGTCGCTCGGTTTCTGGCCGAAATCCATGCGTTCCGTGAGTGCGGTGCGTAGCGGCCAAAGATGTGTGATAAGGTTTCGGCTCGCAGGCCGTGCTGAGCCGTCAGCGGCGTAGGGGAAAAGTGTTTCTGTGCCCAGGCGCAGTCGATAGTCACGCACCTCATCACCGAGCACGACGGGCATGGTCTCGGACGAAGTTCCAAGACGTGCTGCGCAGCCAGTCGGACGATAGAACGCTTCATCCATACCCGTGTGCGTGGTGCGCCCAATCAACTCAGTCTGTTGTGCAAGACGAAGCGGAGCCTTGGCCTCCAGGGCTGTGACCAGATCCGACGCGCCGCCACCAGATAGCGACCACGGATGGGTGGCGAAGCGTGAGCGGGGAAAGTCGGTGACGGTAATCCACTCAGACTCGTGCTCTGGCTGCTCGATGTGGTTGGCGATGTCAGTCCACACCAGACCCTTGGCGGGCACAGCGGGTTGGGATGGTTCACCACGAATGCCGAGCACGGCACGCACCGGGGCGTCGGGCGCAGCGCGACGACGTTGGCCGATAAGAATGACGGTGGGGGTGCCGTGGCCGGGGATGTAGGCGCCGGAGGTGTCGATGATGTGTGTGAGTGTCACGGTAGGGAAGAATTCGCCAATGAGCTTGGTACCGAATTCGCGTTTCATGAAGGCATTCGAGGTGATCTGGCCGACGTGCCCGGCGCCGCGTCCGGCGTCATCGGCACGGCGTGCCAGGCCGAAGAAGCGCTGTGCGAACGGCACGGTGAGTTGGAACTGCCGGTGGCACGCGGAATATAGCTCTCGGTAGGTCGTGTTGACGTTCGGGTCGCTGACCGTGATGTAGGGCGGGTTGCCGATGACGACGTGGTAGCTGCCGGGTTCGAGTAGGCGGACGTCGTCGAACTCGTCGATGTCCTCCCAGGGTGGGCGGCGGCCGACCTGCTCGTCGACTGCGGCGATCGAGCCTTGCCGTTCGACGGGGAGTAGCGAGTCCCCGGTGGCGACCGTCATTCGCCAGAGTTGCCCGGCCGCCTCCGCGACTGTTCGGACGCCCGCCACCCGCCACGCCGCGAGGAGCAGCCGGAACCGGGAGATCGCCGTCGCGAACGGGTTCAGGTCCACCCCGTGCACAGAGTCCAGGGCGAGGCGGGCCAACTTGTAGGGGTCGAGGGACGGGGCGTGGTCCCGCCAGGCGTCAATCAGACGGCTAAACACGCCGAGCAGGAAGTGCCCGGAGCCGCAGGTCGGGTCGATGACCCGCAGCACGTCGAGCCCGAACTCCTCGATCGCCGGAGTTAGCGTCAGATCGAGGATGAATTCCTCCACGAACTCGGGAGTCTGCAGCAGGGCGAAGCGGGCTTTGGCGTCTTCGGAGAGGTCCTGATAGAGATCGCCGAGAAATCGGGTGTCCCAGGACGGGTCGATGAAGTCGTGTACCAGGGATCCGTCGCCGCGACGGGTGCGCCAGAACGTGATCAGCCCCTTGGCGCCGTCGTGGGAGATGGGGATGAGGTAGGCAGGGTTGTGCTGGGGGTCGAACAGCATCGCCCCGGCGTCGCTCTCGGCCAGCACCGCGAAACTCTCGCGTAGCCAGTCGGCGTCGGTGTGGTGCGGTTGGGCGCGATAGTAGGCGAGCTGGGCGTCCTCGGCTGCGCCCAGTCGGTCGCCGGGGCCAGAGAGCACCAGGTCGATCAGCTCGTTGTCCTCGCACCAGCGCACGAACACCGTGCCCAGCACCCACGCGACGGCGGCCTGGGTGACCTGCTCGTCGCGCCAGGATGTCCAGGTCGCCGCAGTACGCCGGGCCTTGGTCGCGGCTGTGTGCTCGGCTTGTAGGCGCCGCTTCAGCACGTCGACCGTCTCGACCTGCTCGCGCAGGTCGTCCTCCAGTCGAGTCACCTCGCCCCGGAGATCCGCCAGTAGTGCCTTCCGGTCGATCATGCCGCTCCTGTCCTCACCACGCAGCCACGCACCGATGGCCGCCAACCACTTTCTCCAAGGGTTGCCGATTCCATCACGGGGCCATCGACCCGGTGAGACCGGCACTCGCGAACCGGGCGCCGGTTAGGCTTGGTGCGGGACCGTGTCCTTCATGGCAGTACGGAAATCGAGCACGGCGGGCAGCGTGTTCCAGGGGGCGAGTGCGTCGTTCAGTTGGCTTAGTTCTGTGAGGATCCGTCCGGACCTGGTGTCGACACCGATGGTCAGTGTCTCCAGTCCCAATGTGGCGGCGTGCTCCACTTGGTGATCACCGGCATAGACCAGCGCGGCCCGGGCGAGGTAGACACCACGGTCACTTCGGCGCTCGCCGGGTAGGTCCACCATCGCGTTCTGGAAGCTCTGCGCTGCGGTCTGGTAGTCCCCGAGAATCGCGAGACTCCACGCTCGGTTGAGATCGATAGAAGTCTCGTTCAGCCACGGCCCGCACATCGAGTCGGGGTCGGCGTCGCTACCCAGGAGCAGCTCGCGGGCACGTTCATAAGTCCGCTCCGCTGCCGTGTGGTCGCCGCCCAGCGCATAACCGCGCCCAGCCCAGGTAGCTGCATAGGCTGCGATTCGGCTGCGTGGCGGGGCCATGCGCAGCGCTTGCTCGCCCGCGCCAATCGCGTCGGCGGATACCCGCATGGCACCGGCCAGTCCCGCCGTGCGCACCAGGATGAACACGGTCAGGTCATGGTCGGTGGCAATGTGAGACAACCCGAGTGCACGGTCGGTCCAGGACTCGGCCAGGTGATATTCACCCGCATCCTCATGAAGCCAGCCGCAGAATTCGGCGTATTGGGCCTGTACGTGGACCAGTTGTTGGTGATCAGTGCCACGCCAGCTCGACCGGAGCTGCTGGATGACATTGATCTGTTCGTGTACCACAGGGATCACTCGTCGTGCGCCGAACAGCCGGTCGTGATCGACGAGCACCCGCAGCATCTGCTGAAAATGCTCAACCGGATTGACGTCGGCAGGAAGGGTGGCCCGGTGCGCGGAGGTCGCTGCCGGGATCGTGGCCAGGCCGACGGTGGCAGAGCTGAGACTCTGGAGGACAACCCTGCGGGGGACGGACACGAAGACAACCCTTCCGTCAGACGTGCGGGCCGGAACGACGATCTCCTCGTTGGTATCCGGCCCGGTGTCCGGCGCTGCCGGGAAGGTCGCCCCACCAGTCAGGCTACCGGGTGGGCTGGCCACATGGGCCACATCGCTGACCACATGATCGGGCGTCTGATTGCTGGGTTTCAGTGCCAGGTCTCGGTCGGACTCGGCCAGGGTGTGCAGCCGGATCAGCATTCCCTGGGTTTGCAGCATGCGGTCGCAGCTCTCGGCCAGCGTGGCGGGGATGGGGCGCTCGGCGCGTTCGATCTTGGCCAGGTAGCTGGGATCGCAGTGCAACAGATGCCCCAGCTCGGCCAGGGAAAGCCCCTGGCCGACCCGCAGCGCCCGCAGCTCGGCACCCCAGTAGTGGTGCAGGCTCTCGTGCGGGGTCAGCTCGTTCGGACGCTGTCCCATTGAAGTCCCCCATGAGGTCTATGTGGCCACCAGCGGGCGGTCGCGTGCCTATCCGGAATCGGTGGGCAATGCGGCGGTCAGTCTATCGGGCAGCAACGACACCGACCCGTCGTGAAACGCGCCGGACCGGCCCGCGCCGATGAGTCCGATGTGGCCACGGGCGGTGGGCCACGTACGAATCTGGAATCCACGGCAATGCGCCGACCAGTATCGCCGCCATGAACATCACCCCGAGTCGCTCGGATCACATTACGCGCCACCGGGCCCAACGGCACCGTGCCCAGCGTCGCCCTATTACTCGGGCAGCGCTGGTGCTGTCCATGGTCGACACCTGCACCGGGACACTGCACCGGGTCCCGATCGAGACCGCAGCCCTGCACCGGCGTTCCGGGCGTTATCCGGCGCTGTGCGGCATCGAGGTGGCTGCGGCCAGCCTCACCACCCTGGCGGCGGATGACTGCTGGGACTGCGCCGCGCGGGTCCAGCAGACCACCGCAGCGCCGGACCGCAAGCCGCGCCGGCCGCTGCTGCGG
>JBOHHE010000054.1:0-2400 GCA_050700355.1 Pseudonocardiaceae bacterium | reverse complement strand
GTGCAGAAGTGCACGGCCACAACACACTTTCAGCGATCAAGCTCTCCAGCCCACCCACGACAGAGACCGCACGAGCCACGGTGCTCACGTCCCCCTGGACACCGGGGATATTTCGAAGCGAAGCCCGGTTAGCAGCGCAGCAGGGGATGTGGCAGTGACTGCTCGGTGTCGCAAGGGGCGACGTGGAGCGACATGACGTTGCCTGGGCCTCGTACCACACGGTGGGCCGTTGGTCCTGAACAGATTCAGGATTGAAGGTCGACGTTTCCCGCGAGGAAGTGCTCGATGCCGAGGTTCGGGTCGCTGCCGGGTTTGAGAACCGCGATCGGGCTCTCAATGGCGGTCTGAAGGTGGCCTGGAACCGCGATTGGGAGCCCAATTGCAGTCCCAAGCCATCCCAGAACTGCGATTGGGCTCCTCATCGCGGGTGATGGGCGGTCGGCGGTGGGGCGCGGGGGTCTCCGCTAGGGTGCGGGGGTGCATGCTCGAGAACTCATGGGGCGGGCTGTTGCTCCGGTGGTGGCGGTGATCGAGGCTGTCAAGCCTGGTCAGCTGGAGCTGCCCACGCCGTGTAGCGACTACGACGTTCGCGGTCTGATCAATCACTTCGCCGGCACGCTGGCCTGGCTGGAACGGATGGGTCGCCGGCTGCCACCCGACGCCGACGATCCGTTCGGCGCGAACAGCGACGTCACCACGGGGGACTGGCAGGCGCTGTTGAGCGCGCGGATTCCAGCGGTGGCTGCGGCCTGGAGCGAGCCCTCGGCGTGGGAAGGTTCGATCGAGGGCGTTCAGATGCCCGCGACCATGATCGGCCACATGGCCCTGACGGAACTGCTGATGCACGGCTGGGACCTCGCTCGGGCGACCGGCCAGCAGGTGGACTATGGCGCGGACGCCGGACGGGAGGCCCACCGGTTCGCCGCGGAGACCGCGGAAATGGGTCGGCAGATGGGCGCCTACGGTGCGGAGGTCCCGGTACCGGCAGAGGCCACGGAGTTCGATCGGGCGCTCGGTCTGGCCGGGCGCGACCCGAACTGGACGCCCTGACGCCGGCAACCGACACCAGGATGGCTGCCCTATTCGCTTGCCGAGCAGGTAGTCGGCCTCGGCGGTGACCGGCGCAGCGATGACGAGCGCACCGTGGCCCTTGAACAGGGTGGCGGCGTCCACGTCGGCCACCGATCCACCGGGACCCTCACCCACCCAGCCGACGAGCGTCGGCGTCGTCGAGGTAAACGCTGGTCTTACGCACGTATGTGGGGTAGGAATCTGACACCACAGCCCAGGTGTCAGGGTAGATCACCCGCGACCGGCGTGCCGCGTTCGGTGACCTCGACAGACTCACCGGCCTTAACCCGGTCCAGGTAGCAGCTGGTGTGGGAGTTCAGCGGCAGGGCTTCTCGAGGATCAGGCGTTCCGTCGGTGCGCGCACGAGGAGCTGCTGCTGGGGATCGTACAGTATCGTGACTCCTCCGGCTGATCCGAGAAGCTTGACGCAGCGGCCGGAATCGAGGCTCGGCGAGATCGTGTCACTGCCCGCCGCGGTCACTTCGACGCTGTCCACGCGCAAGCCTACATAACTTATGTAACTTATGAATCGCGCGGATGCCAGATCTTCCCCGCGCTGTACGATATCGGCCATCTCGCGAGGTAGCCACCATGCGGCGAACGAAAGCATGCCGGCAATGCCGAACCAGAGGACGATCGTCAGAACATTCATCATTTTCTGCAACGAGATCACCCGGCCAACTGTCCAGCCAGAAAGGGCTAGCCAGGCAAGCAGGATGACCCACATCCACAGCGGAGCTGAAGCTGTCCCCACTGCCAGGAGGGCGAGGAGACCCGCATCACGTTCGTCGATGAGAACGATACCGAAAGCATCAAAGATGACAATGATAATACAGGAAGCCAAAAATGAGCCACCCCATGCGGCACCTGCAAATCGCTCGAAGAAAATAACGTCGAACCTCGCTGTGGCGCGTTCTTCCGATGCGGACGGTCCGACGATTTTTATTCTTCCCAGCAGCCTCAGGGCCAGTATTGTCAGTGCCACAACCACGGACAGGGCACCCATGATGATGGCGATCCGTACTGTGACGAACGCGAACGTTACGCCGACCTCTTCGGGGTTCACGCCGAATTCGCTATAGAACTGCGCGAGGATCAGCCAGCCGTAACCGTACATCAGTCCCGCAATGATCGTCGCGGCACTCGCTATCGTCGCCAGCCAGGCCAGCCAGTATGAGGGTGTCGGCGGGTTGTCCTGAGCAGGCGACCACCTGGCTCTGTGTTCCGGCATGGTGATCTCCTGCGAGAGCGGAGGCGTCCGGCCGGCTCAGGCGCGGTCATCATGGTCCTCTCGATCCGCGTAGAGCTCGGTTGCCAGGGTGGCAATCA
>JBOHHE010000053.1:0-3658 GCA_050700355.1 Pseudonocardiaceae bacterium | reverse complement strand
GGGTCAGGTCGAGGGGAACACGACGACGCGTCGTCGTGGCTCTTCGCCTTCACTTTCGCTGTACACCCCGGCAATCGACGCCACCGCGTCGTGCACGACCTTTCGTTCGAACGGTGTCATCGGCTGCAGCCGCGTCGGCTCACCACCGTCCCGGACCCGCTCCGCGGCCGAACGGCCGATTTCGCTGAGCTCGCGGCGCCGAAGTGATCGCCACCCGGCGATGTCCAGCATCAGCCGGCTACGCGCACCCGTCTGTTGGTGAACCGCCAGCCTGGTCAACTCCTGCAGGGCCTCCAGCACCACGCCGCGTGGGCCGACGAGCTTCTCCAGATCCGCTCCGCCGTCGATGCTCACCACGGCGCGGTCACCTTCGACATCGAGATCGATGTCACCGTCATAGTCGACGACGTCGAGTAGGCGTTCGAGGTAGTCGCCCGCTACGTCGCCCTCCTCCACCAGCAACTCTTCGCTCACTGGTCCACTGCGCTGCATTCGTTCGGGACCAGCCGTCCGTTGCCCGCCCGACGTGCCATCGGCATCAGACGTGCCATCGGCATCAGCGGCAGCTGTTGTTGCCGCCTCCGCTTCCTGACCTCCGTCCGCAAGGCCAGGCGAAGCCTCAGACCAGGACTCGGGCGCATCCACCCCGGTCACCTTATGATCGGCTCCGGCCTGCTCGGTCAGGGCCTGCTCGGTCACCAACGTTTCGGCCACAACTGTCTCCTCTCAGTGGCGTCCGCCGGGAAAACTCACCCTGAGCGGCGCTTCCGGTTGGTCCTCTTCCGCGTACCTGACCGCGGCTCGATCATGCCCGTATTCGCGGTGCCGTCAGCGCTCGATCCGTTCGACGAGCCACGCGGGTTCGGACGACTGGAACCGTTCGAACTCCCGGGCGCCGCACCCGGCTTAGCGTCGGATCCGGAAGCCGAGCCGGATCCGGCCTGCGGGTCGGAGCCGGACCGCGGTTCGGAAGTCTCTTTCTTGGGGCGAATCGGCTTCTGCCCCGGGCGCGGTCCGAGGGACTGGCGCTGCGCGATCGCCGTCTCCTTCTTCTGCGCCTCTTCGGCGTCGATCCGCTTGTACACCAGGTGCTGCTGACCGAGCGTCCACAGGTTGTTGGACAGCCAGTACAACAGAATCGCCACCGGGAAGAACGGTCCACCGGCCACCACGCCGAAGGGGAACAGGTACAGCATGACCTTGTTCATGATGGCGGCCTGCGGGTTCGCGGCCTGCGCCTCGGTCTGGCGGGCCACCGAGTGCCGGGCCGTGAGGTGCGTCAGGATGCCCGCAATGATCGTCAACGGCACGGCGACGGCGGCGATCTCCCACCGGGTGATGACCCCGCCGTACGAGCTCAGCAACTGCTGGGACTCGGTGATGTAGGACGACAGCGGTACTCCGAAGAAACGGGCGTCGAGGAACGACTGCACGTCGGTCGGGCTGAACACATAGTTGGCGATCTGGCGGTTCTCTTCAGGGCTCAGGTTCGGCCGGTTGAACGACTTGAGCACGTGGAACAGACCGATGAACACCGGGATCTGCACCAGCACCGGCAGACAGCCGCCCAGTGGGTTGACCCCGTGCTGAGCCTGCAGCTTCTGCATCTCGGCGCCCATCTTCTGACGGTCGTCGCCGTACTTGGCCTTCAGCTTCTGGATCTCCGGAGCGAACTCCTGCATCTTGCGCATGGAACGCACCTGGCTGACGAACGGCTTGTACAGCAGCGCGCGCAGCGTGAACACCAGGAAGACCACGGCCAACGCCCAGGCAGCACCGTTGTCGGGGCCCAGCAGATAGCCGAAGGCCTTGTGCCAAAACCAAAGGATGGCCGAGACCGGGTAGTAGATGAAGTTCAACAAGACGACTCACTCTCGGCGGGGGCGACGGTTCGAGAAGCGCAAGGGGGTGTTCTCGGCTGAGGTACCGGGTCCACCCCTCCAGGGTGCCAGGGCGCGCACCGAAGCAATCGACGAACCGTCAGCCACGACCCGCGCAGCACCCCGTGGACGGTCAGTGCCTCGATCGCGTAAGCGCTACAGCTCGGATAGAACCGGCAGGTGGGGGGCAGCGCCGGGGAGATCCACCGGCGGTAGAACCGCAGCGGTGCCACGAGCAACCGGACCGCCACCGGTGGCTGTGCGAGTGGCGATCGCTGGGGAGGCGGGCAGGTCACGTCAGCCGTCGCAGAGCCGCGTCCAGATCGTCACCCAGTACAGCGCTGCCCGCGCCGGCCGCGGCGGGTTGGGCACGAACCACCAGTAACGCGCCGTCGGGCAAAGCACCCAACCGGGACCGCATCAGATGCCTCAACTGCCGCTGCACGCGGTGGCGGACCACGGCGCCGCCGACGGGGCGACCCACCACGAAGCCCACCCTCGGAGATACCTGAGATCCCAACACCTCGGACTCTGACCTCTCGGAAAGGGAGGATGTCCCCTCGTGAGGGGGGGATGCCCTCTCGGAAAGGGGAGATGTCCTCTTGTGGAGGGGGGATGTCACAGGGGAGGGGAGTCGGGCCAGATGAATGACGAGGGTGCGCCGCGCCGCGCGCCGACCCCGCCGCACCGCCGTCGCGAAGTCTTCGCGACGGGTCAGCCGGTTGGGCGCGGATAGCACGAAAGAGATTCGCAGCGAGACCGTCAGGCCGACAACTCGCTACGACCCTTGCGGCGGCGTGCTGACAGGATCAGTCGCCCGGCGCGGGTCCGCATTCGCAGCCGGAACCCGTGGGTCCTGGCACGACGACGGTTGTTGGGCTGAAAGGTCCGCTTGCCTTTGGTCACGGCTGTCGTTCTCCCGGTGTGTGCACCGCCGGCTGAGCCGGCAATGAGGCCAACCGCCGGCTGAGCCGACGATCAGACGATCGTCCGCAGCCGTCGGGACTGCGCAGTCCCCTGGCCGCACCGGCACCACGATCGCGAGGGTCGGTGACCGTATCCGCCCAAAGGGCGAGAGCACGCAAGATAGCCCGCCGGTGGGCGGGAGACCACCCGAGGGTAGGGGGCAGCACCCGGCGCCGTCAAAGCCGATCTCCGGAACCATCACGACCAGCTGCGAGAAGAATCCAGGATTTCACCACGCCGCCCACCTATCGGTACTTGCTTTCCCGGGGTTCTTGTGGCAATGCCCCCCGGCTTGTTAGCGTGCCCCCTCACGGTTCCGGACCTCGGGGAGAGGGGCCAACTCGGTCGGCCGGTACGTCGGGAGCACCAGGGGAGTACGCCAGAGTTCGGCGTAGTCTCATGCACAGCTGTGGATAACTCTGTGGACGCCCAGGGGGCCGCGGTATCCACCACCGGTCGGACGGGAGTCAGTTGAGGTGTCGGAACGGCAGACTGATCTTGGTCAGGTGTGGAGTCTGGTGGTCCGGGAGCTTTCCACCGGCACACTGTCACCACAGCAGCGCGCATGGATGCGGGTGACCAGGCCGATCGGACTGCTGGACGGTACCGCGCTGCTCGCCGCGCCGAGCGACTTCGCCAAGGACGCCATCGAGCGGGTGCTTCGCGAACCGATCAGTGCCGCGCTGTCCCGACACCTGGGCAGGCAGGTCTCGCTAGCGGTGAAGGTGGATCACCCGCTGCCCGCGCCGCCCGAACTTCCCCCCTTGGCCGCGGCCCACCAGGTCGGCGCCGACATCGCCGCCGTGCGCCGG
>JBOHHE010000052.1:0-7153 GCA_050700355.1 Pseudonocardiaceae bacterium | reverse complement strand
CACCTATGGCCGCAATTAAACAAAATCGATCTTCGATGAATTGTTTGCTATGATTACCAAGTGATCGTAACAGTCGAGTCTTCCGAGTGGGATGTTCTTCAGCGTTGGAAGTGGGATCGTAGTTCGTTTATTCTGGTTCGTGTGAAGGCTGAGGCGGTCATGCTCGCCGTTGAGAATGTGCCTGTCGAGGTGATCGGTCGTTTTGTTGACCGTTCTGTTGCGATGGTGCGGGCGTGGTTGCGTGGTTGGTGTGAGTCTCGTTTGGAGTCGGTGGTGACTGGTCATGCGGGGAATGAGAATGCGGCGAAGTTGACGGGTGCGTAGAAGGAGGAGGTGCGGCGGACCTTGGCGTCTTCGCCGTCCGATTCAGGTGTTCCGGCCAGATTCTGGGATGTTCCAGCATTGAAGACGTTGGTGTCGATGGGTTTCAGCGTTGAGTACGAGTCGGAGTCGTCGTTGCATCTGTTGATGCGGTTTTGTGGGATGTCGTTCACGTATCCCGATCCGTGTGACAAGCGTAGGGATGAGGAGGGCGTCACGAAGCGAAGGGGAGAAATCCGTGAGCAGGTCACAACCCTGCTGGAGGATGGCTACGAGGTGTTCACCGCGGACGAGGTACGGGTCGAACATGAAGCGGAGACGCGCGGGATGTGGCTGCCGGTCGGCGTCCGCACGAAGATCTACCTAGATCGCAACAAGGCGGCGCAATCGTACGTCGGTGCGTTGAATCTCCGGAGCGGGAAGGTTCATCGTGAACGCATTGAAGGGCAGCAGAACGCGGAGCGGATGATTCATGTATTGGCACGGTTTCAACGTGCGCATCCGGACGGGAAGCTCGCGATTGTAGGGGATAGTGCGCCGTGGCACACAGCCAAGGAGCTCACGAAGCTTGTCAAGAAAGGGGAGCTGTTTGAGAACATCAAGACGATAAGGATGCCGCCTTATGCTCCGGATCATAACCCGATCGAACACGTCTGGAATCAAGGTAAGGGTGCGATTGCGAATCTACAGCTCGAAACGCCGGCGCTGACCTTCAGCGCATTCGAGCAGTACATCAGGGGTGGAGAATTTCCGTACGATTTCGAACATTTGCCGATCGCCTATCCTGGATCTGATCTTGTTTAATTGCGGCCATACCAACGGCCGGCCGCTGGCCATTGACAACCAGGCATACAACACCCTGCTGCGGTCACTGCGCTGCCACGGAGAACGCGGCTTCGCCCTCCTCACCGGCCGCTGGCGCGGCCTGCGCCACACTACCGCCAGCCCCAGAATGGTCGGTGACATCGTTTCGAGCAACACTTGTACTCACATATTTCGAGTACCGTTATCTCCCCGAATCTTGTTGAAATCACTTCATTCAATGCTCCATTCCGATGGCGAGCGGCCCGTCGTAGAGCCAGCGTCAGTTGGGTCCGCAAATCCCCCCGCGCCTGGAGATACAAACACTGATAAATCGTCTCGTGTGTCACTCGCATAGTATCGTCGTTGGGAAAGTCCTGGCGCAACCGCTTACTAATCCGTTGGGGTGACCATTTCCGTTCTAGTCCGTCATTCACTACATTACGCAATTGGCTGTTCGTTTCCAGCGGCCGGGACTTAGTGCGGGTACGACGTTCGTCCGCTCGCCGCTGAGCGGAAATCGCGCGGTACGCCGATCGACCACCATTTCGGGTGACTTCACGAGACACCACGAAATGGTCCCTGTTCAACAGTCGCTCTATCCATCGGTACGAATTTCCAGCGGCAAGCTCCCGAGAGACAATTTCCCGTTCCTCGGCAAGAAATTCCGCACCTCGCACTAACAGCAGATCCTTTCTTGGTGGCTGGGTGACCAGAATACTATCATTCTTGGTGATGCACTCACCCTATGACACCAAGCTCTATGACACCAAGCCGCTACCTGCAGAAACACTCCTCCCTGCTGCATTTCAAGACCAGAAAACGATCTTCGTGAAGCCTCGCGTGCAGCAGCCCTCCAAACGTGCTGGTCAGAGACCCCCAAATCGGGGTAGGGTTCCGAACCATCTCACGCCGAAGGGCGTATAGAAACTCCACCTTCTGTGCGGGCAGTAACTCGCCTGTCTCGTTCCGAATGGCCTCATGCCGGAGGGCGTATGGAAAGGCATTTGTTGTTCTCTGCTGTGCGGGATTGTTTCTATATAACGAGACCGAGCTGACCGGGTGCGTGGTATCCGTGTCGGTCACTATTTGTAGCGGTTGCGTGCTCGTTTGTTGCTGACCTCAGCGTTGGGGGCGCCGCCACGGTGAGATCGCTACCCCCGGTGGGGTCGCTACGCCTAGTGGGGTAGTGCGTGCGTACTGTGCGCTTGACTTCGCCGACGTCGGTTGGACACCGAAGCGTTGTGGGTGTCTGCGTTGTAGCGGGTGCGTCGGGTCCTGTTGAGGGGTTCTAGGTCGGGGGACACCGAGAGGGAGAGGGGTGCATCGGCGTGCCGTTCGACTTGGTGCTGTTGTCGCTGGGTGGTGTGCAGCGCTTTATCAGCGAGTCGCGGAGCACCGCTGATGTGGCCGGTGCCAGCAAGGTTGTCCAGCAGTTGGCGAGGACTGCGGCTGAGACCGTGCGTCAGCGGCTGGCCGGTTCGGCCTTGCCGTGTGGGTTGATCTTTCCGGAAACCGCCGACGCTCCGAGTGTCACCAACAAGATCGCGTTTCTGGCTGAGGAGGGTACGGGGCCGGAGCTCGCTCGAGCCGCTGCGGTGGAGGTGGTTAAGGACTGGCAGAACCAGCTCGTGGTGGCCTTCAGGGGCGGCCAGCCTCCTGAGACGCCTGGTATGCCGGATCTTGCGTGGGTCAGTGTTACCGGGCCGGTTGTCGAGGGTGTCTACGGTGAGCTTTGGGAAGCTGCGCAGCGGGAGATGGTGGGGCGGCGGCGAGCTCGGGTGTTCGAGCCGGTCAAGGTTCCGCCGAGCAGGCTGTGCGCGCAGGCACCGGGGCTACCCGCTGTCACGGCGCCACCTGACGCGCAGCCCCATGAACGGAATGAGGCGCTGTCCGGGGCGGGGTGGGTGAAACGGCATGCGGCCGGTCAGCGTTTCCCCTCGACGGTGAGTATTGCGTCTGCGGCGTTTCGGTGTCGGCTGCTGGTACGGGCGGACGCCGATCCCGATGTCGCCGCCGCACTGCGCGATCCAGTGCGTGACCTGAGCACGGCACTGGACCGGCTCAAGCTGCACACCGACCGTTCGAAGCTTCGCGACGTGCCTCTCCCCGCTGGTCTGGAACCCCTCGCCGGTCGACTCGGTGCCTGGGTGACTCCTGAGCGGTGGGACAGAGACGAGATCGTGCGGGAGCACGGCACCACGTGGGACGAGTGGGCCGTTCGCGAGGCCCGTAAGGCGGCCGGCGTGCTCGTGGCCGTCGCCCGCGGTGTCGGTATCCCCGCGCCGAGTCCGTACTTCGCGGTCATCGTCCAGGATCTCGACCGGCTCGGCCAGGCGCTGCGCGGCTTCGATGAGGCTGGGCAGCGTGCGGTGTCCCAGCAGCTCAGCGAGCTCGCCACGGCGCAGGAGCAGCTGCTGGCCGAGCGGCACCCGCTTGCGGATCGGGTTTATGCCGGTGGTGATGATTTCCTCGCCTTCTGCCCGGCTATGGAAGCGCTCGAGCTTGCCGCGTCGATCCGGCGGCAGGTCAGAGACGCCATCGCCACCGGCCCGCTCGCCACGGCCGGCCCGGACGGGACCCCGATCACCGCGTCGACGGCTGTGGTGTTCGCGCATATGTCCAACCCGCTGCGGGACGCGCTGCGCTCCGCCCATGACGCGATCAACAAGGTCAAAGCTGCGGAAAGCGCCAGCGGACGAACGCGGGATGCGTTCGCGGTGGTGGTGCGCAGGCGCGGGGGTGAGCGAGCGCGGACATTCCAGCCGTGGTGGCCGCCGGGTGCCGGTGCCGACGTCAGCGCGGTGGATCTGCTGACCCGGATTCGCCCCGGTCCCGAGGTGGACGTCTTGTCGGCTGGGCTGGTGTCCGACCTGGATCGCGACAAGAAGATGCTGCTCGAACTGACCGACGATCCCGCACTGCTGCGCGCCGAGCTCATCCGCCTGGTGCAACGGCACGGCGGGACGCCGGAGGCGGGCAACGCCCTGTTCCTGCTGGGGCGAGCCGAAAGGTAGGTCGACCCGGAGCAGGCCGAAAGGTCGGTTACCGGTAGCCGGATCGCTCCGGTGCCCGCGGCGCTGGTCGCGCGGTTCCTGTCCCAGGAGGCGCGGTGATCACCACCTGGCTCGCGGTCACCCCACTGGACACGATCATGGTGCGGGACGGGCGACCGTTCCAGATGGGTGCCTCCGGTTCCGCCACGTCGGTGGCCCCACCACCGAACACCCTCGGCGGCGTGGTGGGGGCCGCGCTCGGCCGTGCGGTCGCGCACCACATCGTCGGCCCGGTCATCGGTACCGAAAAGGGCTTCATGTTCCGTGCTCCACAGGACATCGTCTGCGACGGTTCGACGGTCCGGCGACTGGCGATCACCAGACGAAACGCCACCGCGATATCCGATCTCGACGCCGACGACCGGCAGCGGCTGCGTCATCACCTCGTCGGCGAGGGTGACCCGGTGACGGACTGGATCAGCCACCCCGGGTTGACGGACTGGTTGACCGGCGCCATGCCCGCCGGCCAGGAGGTACCGAAGCCGCCGTTGTGGCGCGACCCGGCGTGGGTGCCCGAGACCAGGCTGGGCCTGGCCCGGCACTGGAGCGGCCCGCTGACCGGCACCGCGGTAGCGGGCCTGCTCTACACGATGACGCAACTGCGGCCCCGCGAAGGCACCCGGTTCCTGGTGGGCTGCGTGGACGAGGAGCCGCTGGAGATCGTCGACGATGTGGTGCCGCTCGGCGGTCGTGGTCGGTTGGCCGAGGTGGCCGTCGTGAAGGAGAAGGTCCTTCCCGATCATCCGGAGGATTTCCCCGACGGCAGACTCGCCGTCTACCTCGCCACCCCCGCCCTGCTGGAGGATCGGTGGTGGTGCTCTCCGACGGCGGAGCTGTCCGCCGTCGCGATCGCGGGCCCCAGCCGGTGGCCAGCGCGCGCCCAGGTCATGACAAGCGCCCCGGCCCTGACTTCGCCGGCAGCCGGTTGCTCAGGTGGGCCGTTCCGGCGGGGTCGGTGTTCTTCCTGACTTTCGAATCGCCTGGCAAGGCGAAGGAATGGGCGAAGCGTCACCACGGTGGCCTACTGCCGCACCAATCGAAGCTACCCATTGTGAATGCCGGCTTCGGCACGTGCCTGACCGGGAGATGGTGATGATGGAACGACGGTTGCTGACCCTGCTCGCCGAGACGCCGGTGCACGCGGGCGGCCCCGAGTCGCTGGCCGCGGTGGACCTGCCGATCCAGCGCGAGGCGGCCACCGGGCTGCCGGTGATCTGGGGGCAGAGCCTCAAGGGCGCGCTGCGGCAGGCCTGGCGGGACGCCGGTTTCGACAACGAGGTGGCAGCGTTCGGATCACGACCACCGAAGCGGTCCACACCGGCCGACGGCGACGCGGCGCAGAACTCCGCCACCGACGGCGACGCGGGCGGTTCGCTGATCAAGGGCGGGATCTCGGTGGGCGATGCCCAGTTGCTGCTGTTCCCGGCGGCCACGTTCCGGCAGGTGTTCGGCTGGGTGACCACACCGCTGCTGCTCAGCCGGCTCGGCCGCAAGCTGCGCCTGCTCGGTGCGGACCCGGGCGCGGCCTTCACGGTGACGATCACCGGAGGTTTCGGCCTGGGGGCACAGAGCTGGGAGGGGGCGCAAGTGATCGGCCCGTTCTTTCAGAACATCCGGTCCGACGCACAGGCCGGCGCGATCGGTACCGCCCTGGCTCAGCTGGTGTGCCCGGACGGCGCGGCGTTCGGTTTCACTGCGCAGAAGATGTCGGCGGACGTGCTGGTGGTCGAGGATTCGACGATGACCGGGCTGGCCCGGATGGGCACCGACGTGGTCGCTCGGGTCCAGCTGGCGGAAGAGTCCAAGACGGTCGCGCACGGCCCGTTCTACTCCGAGCACCTGCCGGCCGAGACGGTGCTCGCCGCGCTGCTCGCCGGCTCCGGCGAGCACCTGGGCCGGCTCGACGAGTTGCTGGACGGCAAGCCCATCCAGCTGGGCGGCGACGAGACCATCGGCAAGGGCGTGCTGTGGTGCCGGGTGCACTCCGCAGTCTCCACGGCTGAGGCGATCGGTCCAGCCGTGGCCGCCAAGCCAGCCACCGCTGCCGAACCAGCCGCCGTCAAACCGGTCGCCGTCCAACCAACTGCCACTGAACCAGCTGCCGTCCAACCGGCTGCCGCCAAGCCAGCTGTTGAGGCCGTTCCGGCTGCACCGGTGCCCCTACCCGGGCCACCGCCGGGGAATCGGCCCAGTCCAGCGGCGATACCCAGGAGGAAGCATGGCTGAGCGGGTTGATCACGGCCTGGCCCGCGCCGCCGCCGACGCGCTGCGGGACCGGTTTATCGATCCTGAACTGCGCACCCGGATGCGTGGCCTGCCCGCCATGCTGCAGACCAGCGGTCTGGCGGCCACCTGCGCGTTTCTGCTGTCCAAGGCCAGCCCCGAACGCACCGACGCCTACTGGCTGACCGCCAAGACCCTGCTGGACGAGGCGGCGCAGGCAGTCGGCATCGTCCCGAGCCCGGATCCCAACCGCACGCTGGACGCGCTGTCCCAGGCCGATGGCCAGAAGTATGTGGTCGCCGAGACCCGCGCGGCGATGCTCGCGCTGTGGCTGTCCCGGCTGGCGCAGGCCAAGGTGATCGCCCAAGGGGAGAAGAAGTGACCGCGCACGGCGTGTTGCGGCACGTCCTGGCCGGGGAGATCGACCAACTCACCGGGAAGATCGAAGCGCAGCTGAGCGCACGCAGCCGAGACCCCGCCGCACCAGCCGGATTCAGCGATCTGGGCACGATCAACCCCGCGCTGCTCCTGCACCGGTTGTGGCTCGATGGCGACCGCAACGCAATGAACCGCGACGAGGTGCGGACCGCGTTGAAAGAAGCGCACCTGCGGGCCGTAGCCGCCGCCTGCGCGAAGGTGCCCCGTGGCCTGCTGACCGCGGTGCACGCGCGCCGCGCGGCGGCTGCGGCGGCACTGGCCGCGCGCCATCCCGGGTGGATCTGGCGCTCGGTGCTGATCGCGCCGATGTGGCG
>JBOHHE010000051.1:0-6697 GCA_050700355.1 Pseudonocardiaceae bacterium | reverse complement strand
GTTTCCGCCTGACGCACCCGAAAGCTGTCCTCGTCGGAGTCTGCTCCACACCTCGAACCACCGACCATCGGCCTACCGTGTGTCGTCGAACCGAGGCACCATAGCGTGCCGTGTGCCCGAGCGGTGGTGCTGCGGGGCCGTGAGGAACGTTCGGGCAGCGGCTCACCAGCGAGGAACAGGGTGAACTCCGCATCCTCATCGTCGGCGTACCGGGGCAAGGTCTCCAGACGGAACGCGGTCGCGTGGAAGCGGTCGAAGACTGCGTCAAACTCGTCGAAGTTCATCTTCGGGTCATCTCGTGACATTTCGGTGGCCTTGCAGGTCGGCAGTGGCTTGGTGGATCAGCGCTGCCGTTGCACAGCGCCGCTTCGCCCATGATCAGTTGGATCTGCCTGTCGCGGCCCGCAGCTCCCGCAAGCGGGTCGCGAGTCGGGAGCGTTCGGGTCTGCCGGGCAACAGTCGTGCTGCGGCACATCATCAGGCCACGAACCGCCCTGGCCGACGGGAATGATACGGACGTCCTCCCCGGCGGCCACGTTCGGTTCGTAGCCCCAGGTGAGCTCGAACCGCAGGTAGTCGGTCAGTGGCTCGAGCACGACCTGGACCCGCTGCACCGCCTTGCCAGCCCGCGCGTTCGCATCGATCATCGCTGTCCCGGATCGGGTCTGCGTAATGCAGGTAGATCAAGACACGCTAGACGAGAAATTTTAGCGACGACGGCTCACCACGAGTGAGAGCATCGACGTGTTCCAAAAGGTTCAATCCATCGCTTAACGTGGAGCCGGTATTCAACCGGTCGATGAGCTTGCCTTCGACTTCTTTGATAGCGGCCGAGGACTCAAGAAGTGTTCGAACGGCATTAGGATCGATCACAATAACGCCCTCATCGTCGGCGAGAATTATATCGCCAGGGTTCACCGAGACTCCACCACACGTCACCGGTATCTGTAGCTCACCGAGCTTCGATGCGGTGCCCGCGAGCGGCGTGACGAAACGGCTGTAGATAGGGAGCTCGCAGCCCGACACGTACGCCATGTCCCTGTAGCCGGCGTCAACAATAATCCCACCAAGACCCCGCACCAGAGCTCCTCGCGCAAACAACTCTCCGGCAAGAGCAATCTCACGCCCCCCGCCATCAACAACGACCACATCTCCCGATAAGGCCATTTCAACCGCCCGCAGGACCGCCAGGAAGTCGTCTCTGCAACGAACGGTAAACGCCGGACCCAAAATGCGAGTTCTGGTGGATCGAGGCCGAATCGCGCTATCCATCACTCTAGTTGTCTTGTCTGCATCACAAATAGCCGTCGAGTCGATGGTAAGAAACTTTTCAACAAGCCCATCCATTGGCGCCATCGTGGTCAACCCTCCATGATTCACAATAGACTCCCCGGCAAGCCGTCCGTCTTTCATTAATTCACCGGCCCACCACCCCTTCTCGCTTGCTACACAGACCGTACCGGAGTATGGCGTTGCTACTCACAGCGTTGTCCTAGTGTCCGGTAGTCGCCGGCGACCCGGTTGAACACCTGTGCAGCCTGGTCGCCGAATACGGCGACGTGTTCCAGTTCGGTGAAGCGGCGGTCGTAGGCGTCGACCTCGACCGGGTCGGTGATGAACGCTGTGCCCGATTCGGTGCCCACGATCACGGTGTGGGTGTCGTAGAGGTGGAAGGCGTGCCGGGCGTGCATGGTCAGCGGCCGGTCCCAGGGGATGACTCCGAGCCGGAGATTCGGGCGGTGGGTGAGTGCGGCGAGGTGGTCGAGTTGGGCGGCCATGATGGCGGGGCTGCCGATGTGCCAGCGCAGCGCACCTTCGGCGTGCAGCAGGGTGAAGTGCCGGTCGCTGTCCAGGATGGTTTGGCGGTCCCGGCGGGTTTGGATGAGCTGTTCGAGTGCCTGCCCGCTCATTCTGCCGGACATCATCGCTTGGGCGTAGTCGAGCGTCTGCACCAAGCCGATCACCATGGCCGGCTGGAAGCTGCGGATCAGGGCGGAGGACTGCTCGATACGGCCGATGCGTTCTTGCATCTCCCGTGGTCGTTGCAGCACGATCCGAGCCGAGGTGGTGCCTTCTTGCAGGTCTCGGGCGGTGGCCTGCAGCGCGGCGCGTACCTCGGCGGATGCCCGGTATGCCTTGCAGAGGGCGACGACTTCCTTGACGGTGGGTGCCCGGCGCCCGGTTTCCAGTCGGGACACGGTGGACTGGGACAGCCCCGCCCGCCGCGCGGCTTCGGTACCGGACAGCCCGGCATCGTGGCGAAGGCGCCGCAGGGTCGCCGCCAGTTCAGGTCGGGCGGGGCTGTCGCTCAAGCTGTGGTGCTCTCCTCAGGCCACGTGATATGCCGAGCGGTGGTGCTGCGGGTGCTGGTTCCACCAAGTCATGAAGTCCTCACCCAGCTCCCAGGCGACTTGTGCGGCTATCCGGTGCCCAGCAGCATGCTGGGAATCAAGAACTTCGGCGGCGCGGTATTGGCCGTCGGGATAGTAGTGCATGGCGACGACCTCGCGGTCGTCGATGAGCCAGAAATCCTCGGCGATGCGGGTTAGTTCCGGGGGTAGCTGGGTCCGGGCGAGGTCGATGATCCGTATGATCTCCCCGGCCTGAGAGTTGAGCGCGTACCCCCACTCGCAGGAGTACCGCTGGTAGTCGGTGATCGGGTCGTGGATCACCCGCACCCGCCGCCGCGCCCGGCCCTGCTGCGCCCAGGCGCGCAGGGTGTCCAACCAGGGCTGCTTGCGCTCCGGGGTGGGCGTCTCGGCGCCGTCGAGGTAGCGGCGGTAGTCGCTGCCATCGGAGGCCACCTCGTACGCCGGAAGCGTCTCCCACCGGAACAAGTCTCCACTGGTGGTCTCAAGCGTCTGTTTGAGCTGCGACAAGTCAAGCAGTGTCACGCCGATACCTCCTCGGTGACCAGCCCGGCAAGCAGGCTGAGGGGGACCTCAACCGCAGTCTCACCGGCCGCCAGGGCGGGTGCGCCCAACACCTCCGGGTCGGTGACCACGTAGCCCTGGATCAGGACTGTGCTGCGATCGGTCCGGTAGAGGGTGGGACAGCTTTCGGTGTCGGGGCAGTGGCTCCGTAGTCGGGTCAGTCGCATGGGCAGTGCCCCTCTCGGTCTTGGTGCGCTTGATACCCGTCCTAGCATGACCCCGCGCTGAGCAGTAGTCAAACCATACAGGAATAAGCAGCTGAAACAGGGATTAAGTCCCTTCTTGATTTATTCCCAGATCGTCTGCATAGTAGCTCCCGTGTGGACTGACCAGCGGGAGGCTGCCTTCCCCGGCCACGGAGGCCGTAGGACACATCGACGGATCCGGGTCAGGCGCAGTGCCGCAGAGCTTCGCCGTTCGTCCGTCTTGCCACACGCGCGGGACGGCCGCATCACCGGGAGCAGGGAGACATGGCGAAGGAACCATCGGACCCGGATGGGTCGCACAAGTTACCGTACGGCGAGCAAGGACGGCGCACCGTAGAAGGACGCCGCATCGACAGCAGCGGCGCGTGCACCGTGATCGCCATCCGGGACGGGCGCCGCCCTGGGCGGGTGCTCTACCCCCATGGGGAGGTTGGGCTCGGGGTGCTCATCGCTGACGTAGCCGCCCAGCGCCTCGCCGATCGAGCCGAGCGAATCGGTGACTGGTCATGACCCTCGGCAGCATGCGGGCTGTGGTGCTGCGGGTCACCTGTGGTCGGGATGGCTACGAACATCTGGTGGCCGACGAGGCGATAGCACCCGGGTGCGCAGGTCGCTATCCGGCTATCTGCGGACATCGGGTGTGGGCCGCTGTGCTGGCCTGCCCGGCGGGTCCGCCGTGTCCGAGGTGTGTCGTGGCCCGCCGCGCGAGTACAGCGGATGAGCAACGGGGTCGGCAGCGGGGGGTATGGGTCCGGCTGCTGACCCGGCTGCGCGGGCGCCGTCGCACGGCGCACCGCCGAGTGCCGCGATGAGCATCCTGAACAGCAACGGGCAGAGACAGCACTCGGAGAGCGCGGGTACCCGGCCGGTGGTGCTGGTCCGTTACCGTCCCGACGTCACCAGGGAGACGGCGCGCACGGTGCACCTCGTGCCGTTGCCAGCCGGGGACGAGATGGGCACGGTCAGTGCCCTGTGCCGCATTGTGCTGCGTCCGGAGGAGATCGAGAACGTCACCCCTGGGGAGGGCATGCCCTGCACGAGATGCCTCGTCAGCCACGTCGGGGGCAGCGATCCGCCGGTCCCGGACACCGCGCCGGTCCCGGAAGACGGGATCAGCGACGATGCCGGGCCGCTGGCGGCCGGGGTGACCTACCGGGACTGGGGTTGACCGGTCACCTTGCGGGACGTTCAGCTCCGGCTGCGCCTGGACCACGACATCGTCGCGCTGATCATCCCCGTCCCGCTGGCCGCCGAAGTCACCGACATCCTCATCCGAGGCCACTGCCCGCCAGCCGTGCTGGCCCACCCCTACGCCGCTGAGCACCGGATCCTGCTCGCGGGCGAACGGATTCGGTGTGACGCTGCCCCGGCCACCCGGAGTACACCAGGTCACCGGCACCGTGTCGCTCCCACCCACCATGGCTCCTCGCGGACGGTCACCTGGGTGCACCCGCCCCAACAGAACTCCCTGCGACTGTGCCGGGAGATCGATGTATTTGGCGCGATCCGCGCCGTCACTACGAAGGGAAGGAGAGAACTGATGAGCGAAGGTGATCACGCAAAGCCGGATCCCGCGGAGGGTGACGGGCAGCGCGATCCGCAACTGCCGCCGCCGGACCTCAAGGAGCCGCCGCCCGGCAAGCACGGTAATCACGGGGATCCCCCGCCTGGCAAGCACGAGAAATGACGACCGAGGGATCGTGGGAGGCGGTGGTCGAGAAGGCCGCTACCACCAGTCCGGACGCCCGTGCGTGGCGGGAGGCGTTCCTGGCGGTGCCCCGGGACACCTTCATCCCGGAGACCATCTGGCATGCCAATCCAGACGGTGCCGGGTACGTGTCGCTCACGAAGACCGAAGATCCGAGCCGGTGGCGGGACCTGGTGCAGTCCGATTCCTACGTCATCACCCAGGTCGATGACGGGGCCACCAGTCCGGGCCGGATCGGCAGGCGGATCAGCAGTTCGTCATCCATGCCCACGGTGATGGCCGTGATGCTGGGTGACGTAGGAATCCAGGACGGCGATCGGGTTCTGGAGATCGGCACCGGCACCGGTTACAACACCGCGCTGCTGTGCCATCGCCTCGGTGCCGACATGGTGACCAGCGTCGAGATCGATCCGATGGTGGCCGATCACGCCCGACACGCTCTGGCCGTCGCCGGTTTCACGCCTACGGTGATCACCGCGGACGGCACCGGCGGCTACCCCGCTCATGCCCCCTACGGCCGGGTACTGGCCACCGCCGCCGTGACCCAGGTGCCCTACGCCTGGGTCAACCAGACCCGTTCCGGCGGGACGATCGTGACCCCGTGGGGCACCCGCCTGCTCAACAGCTCACTGCTGCGCCTGACCGTCGCCCCCGACGGCACCGCCAGCGGCCACTTCGTGGACCACGCCGCGTTCATGCGGCTGCGCGACCAGCGCCTGGGCGACTGGCTGCCTCGGCCCGAGCAGTATCCCGACGCGGTGGCGGGCACGACCGCGCTGCACCCGTACCACCCGGTGGGCGATGACGTAGGCGGTGCGTTCGCCGTCAGCGTGCTGCTCCCGGAACTGGAGAAGAGCATCACCTACCACGACGCCGAACGCACCGCCTACGAACTTCTGATCTTTCACGACGAAACCCGATCCTGGGCCACCGTCACTGTCACCCCACAGGCCAGCAGTGCCCGGCGGTTCCCGGTACGCCAGCACGGACCCCGCAACCTCTGGACTGAGGTGGAAGCGGCCCACATCTGGTGGGTACACCACCACCGCCCCAGCTACACCCAGTTCGGGCTCACCGTCACGCCCACCGGGCAGCACGTCTGGCTCGATCACCCTGACCAACCCGTGAGTGGCGATGGTCGCTGTAGCTGACATCGCCACTCACGGGTATCAACAAATCAGCAGGCCTGGTCGTTGTTGATGCAGTTCACGACCAGGTCCATCAGTTCATCGGGCATCATGTTCATGAAGTCGGCGTGGTCGGTGATCGGGTTGTGCTGCTGCTCGGGAAAGCTGTCCAGGGCGAACGCGTTGCCGTCGGGCCGGTCGTAGGTCAGCGTCATCCGCAGCTGCGGGACCGCCACGGTGTCGCCGTCGCAGGATCCGTCCCCGTCCGGGAAGGCGATGTGGTCCCGCAGGTTCGCCGAGTTCAGGTTCTCCCCGTCCCAGCAGCTGGGGAAGTCCAGGATGCGCACCAGATCGCTGCCCTGTGGGCACAGCGGGTACTGCTCGGTGGTGCGGTCCTCGAAGCCGGTGCAGGTCCACGCCGCCTTGGCGTTGGCGTCGCCGTTGGTGCCCGCCTTGGCGTCCCCGGTGATGATCTCCAGGCCCTCCGGCATCGCAGTCACCGAGTCGTCCGGGTTCCCCCGGAACTCCAGGTCCACTACGGCCGGGTCGAGGATCTCACCCACGTTGCCGTCCAGGCCGCCACCGTCCTCCTCGGCGTCGTCGCCCTGCCCGTCGGTGTCGCGGATCACGGGCCAGAAGTAGGTCGACAGGTCGCCGTTGGTGCAGGTAGTGCCGGCGGCGTGCAGGCTCTCGTCGGTGGAGAAGGCATTGGCCGACAGGTTG
>JBOHHE010000050.1:0-8416 GCA_050700355.1 Pseudonocardiaceae bacterium | reverse complement strand
CAACCCCGGATTGGCCCCGAGCTCGTGGTAGCAACGGTTGAGCAGCTGATTCGCCGCCGCGGAGGCGAGCCTGGACCTGGCGTCTCGACCCGAGCGGGTGTACGCCACGAGTTCCCAGGGCAGCAGGGCACCGTCGGCGTGTACCCGGTAGCGGGGCACGATCCACAGCGGACGGCTCACGACCGCCGTGACCGGTATCCCGGCCGACGCCAGCTCGGCGGCGATCTCGGCGCCACTGAATGCCATGCCGACCACCGCTACCCGGTGCCCACGGAACTGATCCGGTCCCCGGTAGTTGCTGCTGTGCACCGACAGCCCACTGAAGGCTCCGGGGAGCGCGGGAACCAATGGTGTGGTGAAGATTCCCGACGCGACGATGACGGCGTCGAAGCCGGCGAGCTGGGCGCCCCGGGTGATCGGGCACCCCAGGCGCATTGTCGGATGCAGGTCGAATGTGTCGGCATAGCGGCACAGGTAGTCGAACATGTCCGGTTGGCAGGGGAAATCGGGAGCGTCGGCCGGCCAGGGGAAATCGGAGAATCCGCAACTGTAACGGGAGAGGTTGGTTGCCATGCCCGGCCACGCCGCGCCGCTGCCCGGTCGCCACAGTCCGCCGATCTCGGTAGCGCGCTCGAACACCGTGGGGCGCATCTCGCACTCCAGGGCCGCTTTGGCCGCGGTCAATCCGGCCGGTCCGGCACCGATGATCGCCACTGATCGTGCCACGTGTCACCGCACCATCAGGGCCGCGTCGTTGACGAGTTCGCCCTCTTCCGTCTCATCCGAATACCTCAACATAACTTATCCCATGACCACCGAATAGAGCACCGCAGCAAAGGCCGCAGCGGCAACCGTGCCGATCGCGTACTCGGCGGGCTCCTACGCACCCGCCAGGAGCCGAAGCATGATCAAATCAGAGCAGCGGAGTCTAGCTGTCAGCCCCGGGGCTAATGCAAGTCGGCTTCGAGTTTTTGAGAGGCCACGCAGCTAACGAGATCAAATCCCAAAGGTCCCATCGCGGATCCCGGTAGACCAATGGCAGCACGCTCTGTGACGAAGTTAGTTTTTTTTGAAGAGACACTACCTGTATCGCAGCCGCGAAGCCGCAGGCCAGCGCCAGGAAGACGAGCTGTGACAGGCGCGGTGACTCAGCAAACCCCGCTGCCCCCGAGCACACCGTGACGAGTGCTGTCAGCAGCACTGCTAGCGCACGGGTCATGACAGAGAGGACACAGGTTCGACAGAAGATCACATTTAGGAGGCTAAGGAGACTACATGCTGTAACCATGATGACCATGAGTAAGCATACGGACAAAAATCTCCAACAGCACAAAAACTACCAAAAGTCCATAACAGGTGCATAGTAAACAGTCGAGTCCCTGACATCAACAGAGATACTAGGTGTTGGTACGAACGCACTTCGAGACCGTCCCCTATACCCGTTACCCGGCTACCGACGACCTCGACGCCCGCGTCGAATGGGTCGGGTCCGACGACCGTGGCATCGAGCTGGAAGTCATCATTCCCACCGATGTCGCTGCTTGGCCCGAGGCGAACAGCTTCACGCCGCAGTGATGGTGAGAACCCCGACCGCGCGCGGCTCTGGGATCGGATCACCATGTTCGCGCATCACCTCAAGATGGCCAGCGATGGCTTCCCGCATCAGAGCCACGCATGAGTCGTAGCTTTGCGCCGTGGCGACGCAGCCGAGCAAATCTGGGCTCCACGCCCCGTACGTGCCGTCTTCGGCCCGCTCGACAACGACGACGTACCCGTTCACCGTGACCTCCGTGGGATACCTGCTTGCCTCAGGATGTTCAGTGCCAGGCGGCAATGTGTCATCGGGCTTGCTTACCACCGTCGAGGGGGAGGAAGTCATCCCGGGAGTCGTTCCAGTTCCAGTACCTGGATCTGGTAGGGCTGCAGGCCGACGGACAGGCCCTGTTCGGCGATCTCGCTCCCCATGATGGGGCGCCGCCACAACGGCCGTTCAGGATCGAAACCGACCCAGTCTCGCACTTGGTAGAAGGCCGTGCCGTCCAGCCACGCTCGCAGGCGGGCGCCGACGTCGTAGCGACCGGTGGCCCATTCCTGGCGGCTGAGGTTGTTGAACACCAGCAGCGGGACACCTGCCCCGTCGTCGGCGAAGCGGGTCGCTGCCAGCAGTAGGCCGCCGCCCTCGCGCGCGAGCAGCCGCTCGCGGCCGCAGTGCCGGATGAGTCGTGCGCAGCACCCCGGCCCGGGCGATCCACGACGCCAGCTCGGCGTTGGCCGCGGGCAGGCTCGCCTGGCGGAGCTGCCACAGCGTGAGGATCCCACCTCGAGCCTTGAACCGCAGCTGTTCCCCCTCGGCGTACTCGTCCCCGGCCAGCATGATCATGGGCCCGCCCATCAGCTGCATGGTCATCACCGCGTTGCCGTAGGCCAACAGGTCACCGGGGAAGAATCGCGAACCACGCACCTCGTCATGATTGCCGGTGCCCACGAACTCGATGCCGAAGTTCGGGTCGCCGTAGAGCCGCCAGACGCCCTCCACGTCCTGGTGGATCAGCGCGTGCAGCAGCCCTTCGTACCCCTTGGACTGCACGACGTCACCGACCCGGGCCGTGTAGTCCTTGCGGTCGTGGTCCTCGTGCACGAGCACGAGTGACGCCTTGCCGGCGGCGCGGGCTTCGCGCTCCACCCAGGGCAGTATCTGTTCGAAGAACACATAGGGCATGCCCAGGGCGTGGTCGAAGCGGAACCCGTCGATGCTCAGGTCCACCACGGCCCAGCGCAGCACCCGTCCCAGGTAGTCCAGTACCCGCCAGTTCTGCTCGGTGCGCGGCTCCCAGATCCGCTGGCCGGGGTGCCCACCGTGGTTGAGGTGCTTGGTGTCGGCCCAGCGTCCGTACCAGTCCGGCGAGTACGTCTCCTGCACGCCGGCGGCGCCGAAGGGGTTGTAGGTGCCGTCCGGCCAGCGCGCGGCGTACATCTGCGGCAGCATCCACTCGGCGTAGTGCTTGACCTGCTCGTTCAGTTCCGGGGAGGCCAGGCGGGCCTGCACCTCGCCGAGCTGCGCCGGGCTGACCGCCACCTGGCTGTAGTCGCCCCGACGCACCTGTGCGCCGTCGCCGGTGACGAAGTGGTCCCGGAAGATGAAGTTGTGCCCAACGTGGTTGAGCGCGATATCGAAGATGACCTTCATACCCCGCTCGTGGGCCTCGGTGACGAAGCGGCGCATCGTCTCGTTGGCCAGTCGGTGCGCCAGGTCCAGGTCCCACGGGGGAACGCGACGGGCTTCGAGGGAGAGTTCGGGATCGATGGAGAACCAGTCCGTGCTGGCGTAGTCGCTGCCGGCGTCGTCGACCGTATCGAGCCCGTCCCACAGGTCGAGGCGGTAGGGCACCTGGACCCAAACGCAGTTGACCCCCTCCCGGGCGAGCTTGGCCAGGCTGTAGTGGCCGGGCGGATCACCGAGCATGTCGTCGATGGTCGAGATGTCGGTGCTGTCGGCCCGGGCATTGGCCTTGTCGATCGGCACCTGGCGCACGTACAGCCCGTCGATATCGGGGCTGGACACCCGGAAGAGGAGGTTGCGGGTGCCGTACCAGGTACTCGCCCAGTGACGTGTGTCGCCGACCACCAAGTGGGCGGTGACGATGAACGTGCCGAGTGCCGCTGCCGGCACCGCACCTCGAAAGCGCGCTGATGACGGTCGAACGGGACCACCGGCGCCATGTCCACCGACTGGAACGTCCGCGGGTCCTCGCTTGCGTAGTTCGTCCACACGAATGCCGACGCCCCGTCCAGCTCCGAGGCCGACGTGGCGGTCGCACCCAGCCCGATGATCAAGTTCTGGCCGGGTCGCAGATCCACCCGCGTGGTGCCGGCGCGTACCTGCGCGGTGCCGAATACGACACGCTCGATCACGGGCTGCTCCCCAGGACGGTGGTACCGACGATCGTAGCCAGCTCGGGCAAGCGCTTCGTTGGCTTAGGACAACACCAACATCACCTTCCGGTTACCCGGTGATCCACACCCCCTGCGGCCCGACCTTCAGTGCCACGCCAGGTGGCGCCGCGTCGTCGCACTGGCGAGTAGCTTCGCGGTCGGCGACGTGCGCAGCGGCTCGATTACCTCCGTAACGCATAGTCGGTTGCGGGCCGCACTGGAGGATCTCAAGACCATCGCGCCACCGGAGCGCCATCCCCGCTTGACCGTCAACTGACCCTTGCTCACCGCCGCGGTCATCCGTGGGTACGGCGACGAGGATGACGTGCACGCCGCGCTGACCGCCGACCAGCAAGGCATCGGATACGGTTCTGACCTGGACGACATGCGGCACCCCAAAACCCCAGCGGATCGTCCCCCTCGGGCGCGTTATTCGCTAATAGTAGGCGTGGGCAAGCGCCGCTGGCCGGCCACCGGGCCGGGCCGGCCACGATGATGCTTGTCGGCCGAGGAGCCCGGCGCGTGCTGCTAGCCTGCCTGAACGCACCCGACGACAGTCGTACGGAAGCTGAAGGGCCTGTGAACGTGAACGAGTACCGAACCCACCGTTGCCGTGACCTCGGTACCGCGCTCGCGGGTGAGCGGGCCAGGGTCGCCGGGTGGATGGCCAACGTGCGCGATCACGGGGGCCTCGTCTTCGTCGACGTACGCGACCAGTCCGGCCGCGTCCAGGTGGTGCTTCCCCGCGACGACGAGGCGATGGTCAGCCTCGTCCGGCAGCTCGGGCGGGAGTCAGTTATCTCGGTGGAGGGTGAGGTTACAGTCCGCCCTGCGGCGAACCGTAACCCTAATGTCACCACGGGTGACATTGAACTCGTCGCCAGCGCGGTGACGGTGCTCGGCGCGGGGTCCCGGACCCTCCCGTTCGAGTTGAGCGCGGCGGACTCGGTTCGTGAGGACGTGCGGCTGCGGAACCGATATCTCGACCTGCGCACCGAACGCCTGCAGCGCAACATCACCCTCCGGTATCGAGTCATTCAGTACCTTCGCGACCAGATGGACGAGCTGGGGTTCATCGAGGTCCAAACCCCGATCCTGACCAGCTCGTCGCCCGAAGGGGCACGCGACTACCTGGTTCCGAGCCGTCGCTATCCAGGAACCTTCTACGCCTTGCCCCAAGCCCCCCAGCAGTTCAAGCAGCTGCTGATGGTGGGCGGTTTCGAGCGGTACTTCCAGATCGCACCGTGCTTCCGGGATGAGGACGGGCGGGCGGACCGGTCACCCGGCGAGTTCTACCAGCTCGACCTGGAAATGGCGTTCGCCACTCAGGAGGATGTCTTCACCGTGGTCGAGCAGGTGCTTGACCGACTCTTCGCGAAGTTCTCCGATCGTGAGCGGACGCCGATCCCGTATCCGCGAATTTCCTATGCCGAAGCCATGCTGCGGTATGGCAGCGACAAGCCCGATCTGCGCAATCCATTGGTCATCGTGGACCTCACCGAGCATTTCGCGGCCTCGGGTGTCCAGGTTTTCCGGGGAAAGACCGTCCGAGTGCTGCGGATCCCGGGCGGCGCGGCCGAGCCCCGTCGATTCTTCGATTCCCTCACCGAGGTGGCGAAGGGGTGGGGCGCTCCGGGCCTGGCCTGGGTCAAGATCGCTGATGACGGCACCCGGAGCGGAACGATCGCGAAGGCGCTGACCGACGCCGACATCAGCGCGGTCGAAGCGGCAACCGGAGCGACCACCGGCGACGCCATGCTGTTCGTCGCCGACACGGAGCACGCGGCGACCCGCATCGCCGGGGCACTCCGCGCCGAGGTCGGTGAAAGGCTCAAGCTGCTGGAGGCCGACTGCTATCGCTTCTGCTGGGTCGTCGACTTCCCGATGTATGAGCGTAACGAGGACACCGGCGCGATCGAGTTCAGTCACAACCCGTTCTCGATGCCGCAAGGCGGGGCACAGGCCCTCACCGCTGAGGATCCGACGTCGATCCTCGCCTATCAGTACGACATCGTGTGCAACGGCTACGAGCTGTCCTCGGGGGCGGTGCGCAACCACGACCCTGATCTGATGGTCGCCGCCTTCGCCTTGGCTGGCTACGGGGAGCACGATGTCAAGGAGCGCTTCGGCGCTCTCTACAACGCCTTCCAGTACGGCGCCCCACCGCATGCCGGGATCGCCCCGGGGATCGATCGGATCGTGATGCTGCTGTCCGGTGAGGTGCTCATCCGCGACGTCATCGCCTTCCCGATGACCGTGAACGGCCGTGACCTGCTCATGGGTGCCCCGAGTCCGGTCAGCGACCAGCAGCTGCGCGATCTGCACATCCGCAGCGTCGTGCCGCAGCCGCCCGGTGATGCGCCGGCCGCCGGATCGCCCTAGTCCTGCCATCGGTTGAGGGGAGTCCGACACTGCCGCGACGGGGGACAGCGTCCGGAACGCCCATATGGGCGTTCCGGCTTACCCCCCGCGGTGGCCAATGTGGCACTGCTCAGTCGAGTGGATCGGGCGTGCCGGATGGTCTGATCGCGGGGGTGTGCCCATAGTGGTGCCCCCCATAGGGTGGCCGTTGTGCCGAGAGCTGGGTTGGATAAGGACCCTCGTGAGGTCGCGGCGATGTTCGACGGGGTGGCCCGCCGTTACGACCTGACCAACACTGTGCTGTCCTTCGGCCAGGACCGACTGTGGCGCCGTCGTACCGTGGACGCGGTCGCGGGCGGTCCCGGTGAGCGGGTGCTCGACCTCGCCGCGGGGACCGCCGTCTCCACTGTCGACCTGGCCCGCGACGGCGCCTGGTGCGTGGCCGCGGACTTCTCGCTGGGCATGCTCCGGGCCGGAGCGCACCGCAACGTTCCGATGGTCGGGGCCGACGCCCTGGCCCTGCCGTTCGCCGATGGGGTGTTCGACGCGGTCACGATCTCCTTTGGGCTGCGCAACGTGGTGGATCCCGACGCGGCGCTGGTCGAGCTGGCCAGGGTCACCCGACCCGGTGGGCGGCTGGTCATCTGCGAGTTCTCCACCCCGACGTGGAAGCCGTTTCGCGTGGTGTACCTGGAGTATCTGATGCGTGCGCTGCCCGCCGTGGCCCGTCGGGTGAGCAGCAACCCCGAGGCATACGTCTACCTCGCCGAGTCCATCGGGATCTGGCCCGACCAGCGGGCACTCGCCGAGCGGGTGACCGCCGCAGGGTGGGCAGAGGTGCGGTGGCGCGACCTCACCGGCGGCATCGTCGCCCTGCACCGAGCCGTCAAACCCGTCAAGCCCTCAGCGCCGTCAAACCGCCCGAGTGGACCTCGCGCAGCGCGAAGTGGCTAACCCCACACGACACCTGCGTGGGGGAGGGGATTCACCGGTCTGGCGCCTAGACTCGGGCCGACGACGTCGTTGATCGGGTTAACCAGCGTAGGGAGCCGGGATGGCCAGGCGATCGGGCGCGGAGCCCAGCGGCGAGAACGATGCGGACGTGATCATCGTCGGCGCGGGCCCTGCCGGGTCGACGGCAGCTGCTTATCTGGCTCGTGCCGGGCTCGACGTACTGCTGCTGGAGAAGTCCACGTTTCCGCGCGAGAAGGTGTGTGGGGACGGGTTGACCCCCCGCGGCGTGAAGCAACTGATCGACTTGGGCATCGACACCAGCGTCGAGGCGGGTTGGTTGCACAACCGGGGCCTGCGGGTGGTGGGCGGCGGATTGACCCTGGAATTGCTCTGGCCCGAGCTGGCCAGCTTCCCGCCCTACGGTGCGGTGCGGCCGAGGCAGGACTTCGACGAGATGCTCGTCCGGCATGCCGAGAAGGCCGGTGCCCGGCTGCATGAGCGCAACGTGATCGCTGAGGCGATCACCGATGAGCGCACCGGACGGATCACCGGCGTGCGCGGCAAGCAGGGTCCGGACCGGCAACCGGTCGAGTACCGCGCCCCGCTCACCCTGGCCTGCGACGGGGTCAGCGCGCGGCTTGCGCTGAGCCTGGGAATGGACAAGCGCGAGGATCGGCCGATGGGGGTGGCGGTACGCCGCTACTACACCAGCCCTCGCACCTCCGACGACTTCCTGGAGAGCCACCTGGAGCTGTGGGACCGCAGCGACCCGCGGCGCGAAAAGCTGTTGCCCGGCTACGGCTGGATCTTTGGCATGGGCGACGGGACGTCCAACGTCGGCCTGGGAATTCTGTCCACCTCCAAGGCCTACGGCAACACCGACTACCGGGCGCTGCTGCGTTCCTGGTTGGACGGCACTCCGCGGGAATGGGGCTTCCGTGAGGAGAACGCCACCGGAAAAGTCGGTGGCGCGGCTCTGCCGATGGGCTTCAACCGCACGCCGCACTACCGCCCCGGGAGGTTGCTGGTGGGCGACGCGGGCGGGATGGTGAACCCGTTCAACGGCGAGGGCATCGCGTACGCGATGGAGTCGGCAGCGATCGCGGCGCGGTGCGCGGTGCAGTCGGCCGCTCGCCGCGGGCCGGCCGCGGAGAAGGCGCTGGAGAGC
>JBOHHE010000049.1:0-24601 GCA_050700355.1 Pseudonocardiaceae bacterium | reverse complement strand
GCTTCAGCCTCACGATCATCAATGCCGATGTCCTGACTCACGGATATTCCTTTCCCAGCCGACTGGAGATCAACGACGGCTGATCTTGCCCTATCCGTGGCTTACACAGCTGTCATGACACGCCCGTCCGCTGCGCTGACGGCCCTTCGCCGCGCCCGCCTTGCGCCACCGGGATCGGAGAAACAGCCCCGGTATGCCACCGCGGTCCTCATCCACCGCCTCGGCCAGATTCTTGTAGATGTGCCAGCGGTCAGCCCCCTCCCAGCGCCGCCACTGGGCCGGGCGCTACGACGAGGCCGCCGAACTCATGGACACCGCCCGCCCGGATGCCACCAGCGGCACCACCCTGCTCCGGCTGGCCAGCCAACTGGCCCGGATCAACGCCGCCCGCCACCGCCCCGAGGAGGTCACCCGAGCCTTGGCCCTGGCCGCGACCGCTCCCACCGAACGCACCCCTGACGAACCCGGCATTCTCGGCGGCGATCCCGCTTCGGCTGCCATGTACGCCAGTGAAGCCAACTACGCCCTCGGCGGCACAGAGCATCTGGATGCCGCCGTGGACTGGGCACGCACCGCCGTGGACCAGTTCACCACCGAGGCAGAGCCCAAAGCCATGTATGTGGCTTACGCCCGATTCAATCTCGCGCACGCCTACCTGGGCAAAGGAGACCTGGAGGCGGTCGGCGAGCACCTCGCCCCGATCCTGCACGCCACCGGCGCCGAGTACCGCACCGTGCCGATCATCGGCCGGGCCCGCTCCCTGCACACCCTGCTCACCCAGCGCACCGACCTCACCTCCGGAACCCTGAGCACCCTGCGCGACGACCTCACCGGATTTCTCACCCACCCCGCCCCCACCCCACCACAACTCGAACCAGGCACCCCCACCTGACCCCTCCAGACCCGGAGGCGAAAGCGCATGCGCAACAATCTCTATGAGGAATCGCAAAACGGTAACGACCTATCGCACACAAAATGGCCTGGAGCCATCGTGAGCGATTTTCGGCAAGACCAAGTGCGCCACTGGATCAGGAGTGAACCATCAACTATCGTCCTTCAGCCCACGACCCTGTGTCCACTCAACTGTAAATACTGCTACCTGCCTAAACGCCATCTCAAGTACGAAATGTCGTCTGATGTGACGACAGCGATCGTTCGCAGTCTGCCCATGGAGTGGCTTTCGGGAAATGGTTTGGAACCGGAGCCGGTCACCCCGCGGCTGGAGAAGGCTGAAGTGCGGTTGACGCTGACCTCCGTGGGCGGCGCGGTGGCGCCCATCGCCTGGTCGATGACGCCCATGCGGATCACGCACAGTTCCGAACTCACCACCACCGTGCAGCTGGGTCCGCAGCTCGCGCTGTTCGGCGTGGAGGCCAGCCTGGGTTCGGTCGAGCGCGGTCGGACCGAGCAGCGCCAGGAGGTGTACCTGGAGGGCCTGAACGCACTTCGTTCGGACCCCGCCTGGGAATTGCGGCGAACCAGCACTATGGAGCTGCGAGGCTCACACCGGCTGGCGATGGTGGTGCGGACCGAACGCGGCGCGACGACCACAATCGGCGGCTGCGTGCACGCCGCAGTGCGCGGCGGCAGCTTTCTGCGCCGGGAACACAGCGATCTCCCCCGGCCGCTCACCGTGTCTGCGCAACTCTGAACCGCGTGATCGCGGCGTCGGCCGGAATGGGGTATGTATGAGCGACATCGTGCTCTCCCCGGACGACCTGGACGACCTCCTCACGACGGTGCCCGCGCTGTTCCGCAGGAGCGCGGACGCCGGAACGCTGCTCAGGCGTATCGGCTATCCGGCCGGCCGGATACCCAACTTCGATACCGATCATCTGGCCGCCTGGGACAGGGTGTTCACCGACCTGGCGGCCGGCGTCATCGAGACGCCCTACCGGCAGCTGATCGCCGCGGCGCTCCGGATGTTCGCCTACAACGACGTTCTCCAACGGCTCTCCACGCGCTACGGCGTGGCCCAGCCGGCCGGCGGAACGGTGGGCTCGGCGTCGTCACGGCAGGGCAGCCAGCCGTTGCGTCCGGCCGGAGGGTCCGGGGTTCGCCGGGTGCTGGTCGTCGGCGCCAGCCCCGAGGGTTCCGAACGGATCCGTGGTGACCGGGAGCTCAAGGAGATCCTGCGCTCACAGGAACTCGGCCTCATCTCGGTCAGCGTCTGCCCGGCCGCGACGGTTCTCGATCTGGAGGCTGTCGCCACCTTCCTGCCGAACATTCTGCACCTGGCCTGCCACGGTGACGGCGCGAACCTGATCTTCGAAGACGGTGTCGGCCAGCGACGCGCGGTGCGTGCCACTGAGGTGGTGAACCTGCTCGCGACCTACCGCCGGCGGCTGGGAGTCCAGCTCTCGGCAGTGGTCCTGAACTCGTGTTCCAGTGCCACGATCGCCGAGTTGTTCCTGCCGGTCGCCGAGGTGGTCATCGCTCATCACGGGCCGCTCAACGATCCGTGCGCGGTGGTCTTCGCCGGTGAGCTTTACCGGGCGCTGCGGCTGACCTCGTCGCTGGCCGACGCGGCCCGGATCGCCGCCGAGCACGTCTCGGTCGCCGAGGACCTGTGCCCTTCGATCAAGGACGACTTGGTCGTCCTTCCCCACGGTGGCTGAGGTGACCTCTCCGGACAATGCGGCGCTTGCGCGGTGGGCCGCCACTCAGGCCCGCACCGTCGCCCGATCCGGCGTCCCGGCCAAGGGAGGGCACCGGACGGCAGCACAGGCCATGGTCAGAGATCCCGGGCCGCTATCGGAGATCACCTTCCGACCCGATCGCCGGCTAGATGACTGAGTCCAAGGGGTGTTGTTGCGGTTAGTGATCGTAGGCGGTCAGGGATCGCTTGACGGGTTGTCCGGTTTTGTCGTTGAACCAGATCGCGGCGGTTAACGCGAGGATGCGGAAGAGGACTCGGACGGTCACCCCGGCTGGGGTCTTGCCTCCGTGTCGTTCCAGGTCGAGCTGTCCTTTGAAGGTCTGATTGATCGACTCGATGACCTGCCGGAGCGGTTTGAACAGGTGCGTACCGGCCCGCTCGGGCTCGCCCTTGCGGGCCGGACGCAGCAGCTTCAGGTCACGTTCGGTGAGATCGTTCTCGAACTCCCGGCCGTAGTAGTTCTTGTCGCCGATGATCGTCTGCCACGGATGGCCGGCCTGGACCTCCAGCGCGGTGTCAAGCATGTCGCGCAGGGTCTCGCGCTCGTCGGCCTTCGCACCGGTCAGCGCGAACAGGATTGGCAGCCCACCGAGCGTGCAGACCAGGTGCAGACGCAGGCCCCAGAAGTACCGGGAGTGCGACGCGCAGTAGCCGTACTCGGCCCAGCCGGCCAGGTCCGAACGCTTCGCGGTCTCCCGCGAGCAGCCGCATCCCACTGGTGTGGAGTCGGCCAGCCACACATCATCGCTCCACAGTGAGGTGTCCTGGGCGAGAATCCGGATCATGCTGATGAGCAGCGATGATGCGGCACGCAGCCGCTTGCCGTAGCCGGACTGCTGGGGCACATAGGGGAACAGGCCGCGGAAGTCCCGGTCGACGCGGCGCAGCCAACGCCGCTCGGAGGTGTAACCGAGCAGCGCCGACATCACCACCAGGGTGAGCAGCTCCGCGTCACTGAGCGTCGGCGCGATCCCGACCTTCGGACGCCAAGGGGCCAACCACGGCGAAGCCTTCAACTCATCGTCGATCCGGGCATACAGTGCCGTTGCGAGGGTGTCCAGGTCTTTCATCACACATCGACACTGGACGCCCTCGCCCCATCTCCGCAGGCGACCCCTTGGACTCAGTCATCTAGGCGCGCTGAACTCCGTGCTCGCCGACACCCCCGGTTGGGAGCAGCACGACGGCACGTTCCGTTTCGAGTTCGACGGTGGTCGCGTCGTCTACCATCCGCAGACCCGGGAACTCGAGATCGTCGCGACGGCCGTCGACGACGTCGAGGTCTCGGGCGAGGCGTCGGTGACCGTTCGCGGCGAGGTGGCCGACACCGTCGAGGCCGAGGGCCTCGGAACCTACTACGACGACAACTACGGCGGTATCACCCGCACGGACGCCGAGCTCACCGCCCAGCGGGAGGCCGAACGAGCACTGGACGCCACCGGGCGGCAGCGGATCCAGCAGGCCCAGCAGAGCGCCGACGAACTCGAAGGCAGCGCAGTGCAGGCCCAGGCCGAGGCGAGGGCCACCACCGCGCTGGCCGAGGCGACCGCCACCCGCGCCGAAGAACTGCGCCGGGACGCCGCCGCCCGACTCAGCGCGGTCGGAATCCATGGCCGCAATCTGTTCCACCAAGCGCTCGCGGTCGCCTACCGGGACGCGATCCTGGCCTACGCCCGCTCCCGGCGGGCCGACCGGATCAGCTGCACGGACCATGACGGCGTCGTCGAGATCGAGTTCGAGCTACAGGTGTAGGGGGCAGGCATGCGAGTGCGAGTCCGGTTCCGCTACCGCGCCGATACCGGTGAGGTCGAGACCTTCCTCGTCGAGGACCTCGGTGGTGACGAGCGCGCAACCGACCACGATGCCCGTCACGACCGGGCCACCGCCGACGTCGCCCGGATCATCGAGCAGAACGCCCGTATTGAAGAGGTACTTCCGGGCAGCCTGTCCGACGCCCCGATCAGCACGCCCAGTGCGACCGAGGATCCCAGCAGGCAGGCGGATCGGGGTGTTCATGAGTAATGCCGATCCGCAGCTGCTCAATCGGGCCGCCGAGTGCTACCAACGCCTTGACATGAGCGCCGAGGCAGCCCGCTGTTACCGGGAAGCCGGCTCGCACCGGCAGGCCGCCAAACTCCATGAGCGCCTGGGTCACTATTCCGAAGCCGCCGCCGACTACGCCCGGGCCGGTCTGCCCGACCTGGCCGCCTGGCTGCTCGTGCACCACGCCGGCGACTCCGCCGCCGCACGGAAACGACTCGCGCTCGGGTGGCAGCCCCCGAGTGGCGCGGCGGCGATACCCGCCGTCACGCCACTGCGCAGGCGACTGATCCTCGCCCGCTGCGACGTGGCCGAGGGACGCTCCCCCGCCACCGGGCTTGCGGTGCTCGCCGACGCCTGCACCGAACTCGCGAAGTACTCCCCGTTGACCGATCAGAACATCGAACTGTGGGCGGTCGCGCTGGCTGAGGCCATGGACCGGGACGACCAGGTGGCCCTGGTGTTCGCGGCCGCGGTGCGGGGCCGCCGGCCGGGCGCGGCGCAGCGTTGGCGGACGTGGTCGCACCAGGTCCTGCACACCGATCTGGTCCTGCCTCCCGCGGAACCGCTCGCCGCCGACGCACCGGTGCGGTGAGCCGATGGCCCGACGGTTCAGAGAATGGTTCAGCGATCTGCCCCCCAGTCGGCATCCACCCCACCCTCCGCTGTGCCCCGGCCCGCTCCCCGACGACCACCTCCATCAACCAGATCCGAACCCATCCCCACGGCCCCCCCGGCAGCACCGCGCGGGCGCCAGCCCACGGGCATTGTGGAGGAGGTCCGCGAAGCGGTCCCAGCCTTCGGGGCTGCGCCCGTACCCTCCGCCAGGTCCTCCACAATCTCGCGGATTCCAGCGGAACCCGCTCCGGTCGTCCGGCTGGCCGGTCAGTTCCCGACCGCCGCCGCCGCTCTGGTGTGCGCCGGAACGTTCGACGGCTCCGGCGAAGTCACTTTCGGGCGATCAGCTCCCACGGGCACCTGGTGGGTCTTCGCCGAGTCGACCCTGCCCGCGGGCCGAGAGGTGATCACCGCCGCCCGGGGGAAGACCTTCGTCGAGCTCGACGGCACGCTGGTGCCGGACAAGGGTTGGGGCGCCACCCCGGCACCGCCGTCCGTCAAACCCCTCGGCCAGCCTGGCCCGGAAACCAGGATCGATGTCCTGGAGCTGATCCGCACCGCGGGTCTGCACCAGTACGCGGCACCAGCCCCGGCCGAGCTCGTGGTCCTCGTTCCGGGCTCATCGCTCACCACGGTCATCCACCGCGCGCTCGACCTGACGCTGGACGTCGGCTACCGCCTTGTCCGTCTGGATCCGTTGTTCCCCGGCAACGATCCGCCGCCCTCGCTCAACGGCACTGAAACAGCCGCGACGACGATGTTCGAGGTCCGGCTTCGATCGCCGGCCGATCCGCTGCCCCGCGCCTTTCTCGCTGCTCTGGACCGGGACCCCTGCGTCCTGCCCTGCCGGCGCAGCGGCGATCACCTGCTGATCCAGCACCAGATGGCCGCACCGCTGGCCGACCGGCAGCTGGCCCGCCTGGCCGAGCACGACGCTCTCGGCGGCAGCTGGGTACTGGCCGACCCGGCCTTCGGCTGCGTACGCCTGCGCCCGCACGACCCCCAGGGCGAGTTCCGCGACGGCGCGGGACTGGTCCGCCTGGCCGACCACCACCGGCTCACCGCCATCGACCCCGGGTGGGCCGCGCTCGGCAGCGACCCCGCACCGGCCCCACCGGCGCTCCAACTCGTTCCCGCCCCCACCCGGGGCGTCGCCGTGGACGCCGCACTGCTCGACGAGTCCGATCTCCGCTGCCTGCAGGCATTGCTTGAAGGCGGGCACCTCGCGGACCTCGCGATGCTCATCCGTGGTCGGGACCGTCATCTGATGGTGGCCCCCGGTAGCCTGCTGGAGCGTCTCCCGATCGGTGAGCCGCTCTATCGCCTCGGCCCCGGTCCGCTCTACCTGCCGCTCGGTTATCGAACCCAGCCGCTACTGCCGCCTTCGGCCCGGCAGGCGCTGTTCGGCACCGATCCGAATACCGCCGTCGTGCTCCAAGCCGAGACCACCCTGACCTTTGCCCTGGACCATCGCGAACCGGTCTGGGCACTGTGGGCCGGCGCCCCACCGCCCGTGGACCGTCAACTGCCCCCCGATGCGCTCGCCGCACTGACCGCAGCCGACGCCCAGACAACTCCGGTGGCCCCGCCGCCACCCCCCGACCGGCCCCTTACAGCCTGGACGGGGCCGCACCCAAGTGGCCGAGAACCTGGCGAGATCAAGCCCTCGAAGCCGAAATGACCGATCAGCTCGAACACGCCGCTGAACTCCACGAAACGCACGGCGAATTCCTCCGCGCCGCCCACCTCTACGAACGCGCGGCACGCAGAAAGCGGAACCCCTCACCCCGGAACCGCACGTAATCCCTGCAAGACATCCTCACTCAACTCCCTGATATGCGAACGGGAGGGACCGGTCAGCGTGATCAGATCACTGATCAACCCCAACGGGAGCCACGTCCGGAGAGGAGGAGATCCTCCGTAGCCGGATGAACACCCCACGTCCCACCCGATGGCGCATCCGCTGATCAACAGTCTCAGCGGTCAGGAAACTCCGAGCCGGCGGCGGTGCACGCACGCCAGTGAGCAGCTGCACCTGCTCCTCACCGCCGACCTACCACCCGCCACGACGCCGCGTTGGCTACCATCAGCGCGCGGGCCGTTAGCTCAACTGGCAGAGCAAAGGACTTTTAATCCTTAGGTTCTGGGTTCGATCCCCAGGCGGCCCACAGTTATCGCTGGTAGAAGCCTCATCCTAACCAGTCGCACAAGATCGCCGGACAGTTTTGGGACAGTTTAGGGCTCACGCGCCGTCAGGCTCCATCAACTTTTCGAGCACGTCGGCGGTCTCGCGATCCGTGAGCCCACGCCCAAGGTAGCGATCTTGGGTCATGCTGACGCGGGCATGGCCGAGCTGGTCACTGATCTTTCTCGTGGAGACGGCTGCGTCGTCCAGGAAGCTCGCCACGGTCTTGCGCAGGGTATGGCTGACTAGACCCTCCATCTGGGAGTCCTCGCGAACCCGGCGCCACACTCGTCGCACGTTCGAGGGGTCACGCCAGCCGCCGATCGAGTCTGGGAACACCGGTTGGATCCCTGGAGCGATAGCCAGGCGCCTGCGCTTGAGCATCTTCACGGCCCAGCTCGGTAGCGGAATCAGCCGCTCGCCACCTTGCCCGGTCTTCGTCGACCGCAGCCGAAGCAACCTAACGCCGGTGCGGCGCACGAGCCGCCAGCACACGTCGACAGTTGCCCGGTCCAGGTCGATCTCATCCCAACCGATCGCTAGGCACTCCCCGATCCGGCACCCGGTGGCCAGCATCATCAGCGTCAGGTCCGGAAGGTCCCACCCCTTCGCCTGTTCGCTCGCCGCTACGGCGTCTAGCCACTGCTTGCGCTCCGCATTGGTCAGTGCCCGTGGCGTGTGTCGGGTAGTGCTCTCGATCCGGGCAACCTCCCGGACAGGGTTCGTCGTGATCGCGCCGTGCCTCGCGGCGAGGCGCATCAGACCCGATATCACGATCTTAGCTGTGCGGGCTCCGCTAACCGTCCGGCCCTTGATCGCGTTCAGTGCCCGGTCAACAACCGGAGTTCCGACCTCGCGTACCCTCAGCTCGCCTAGCGCTGGTTTCACATGCCGCTGGTAGATCGAGCGGTAGGTGTCGAGTGTCCCGGGGCTTTTCGAACCAGCCTCTACAGCCCGTTCGATCTCGACGAACCACAGCTCCGCTACTTTCGCGATCTTGGTTTGCGATGTGATCTCCGATTGACTACCCGGCGCCTGACGTTCAGTTAACGCCCCTTTTAACGCCCGTTCGGCTGCGGCCCTGGTTTTCCCACTGCGCTTGACCGGCCGCACAACTCCGTCAAAGTCGCGGAATTGCACACGCGCCAGCCATGTCGTGCCTTCCTGCCAGGTCTTGACCTTTCCATAAGTACCGAGGGAAAGCGGTGGTCGAGCCATCATCCACCACCGTCACTAAGCTGCTCGAACCACGTCGCCACATCTTCCGGCCGGTAACGCAGGTACTTACCCATCCGGCGACCCCGGGGGCCGTAGCCCTTCACTCGCCACGAATACAGGGTCTGCACCGGCACCCCCAAGTAGCCCGACACGTCCTTAACCGTCCACAGCGGTGCGATTCTGGTGGTTGTCTGAGTCACTGCGGTCCCTTCTCAGGCGGCTTGATCGCGGGTTGCCGATTGGTCGTCGAGCGGTTTACCGGCTGCTATCTGGGCTGCGGTGTAGTCGGCGGCCCAGCGTTGTCGTTCGGCGATGGCGTGCAGCAGTAGCACGGGTCGCGGTGGGATGTCGGTGTCGCCGGGTGCGGTGCGTTCCCAGAGGTAGGGGCCGTCGTCGGGGCCGTGTGCGGGTTGGATTCCGGCTTGGGTGAGGAGTTGCCGAACGAAGGCGCCGCGTTCGGCGCGGTGGTCGTCGAGGGTTTTGTTCGACCATTTCCGGGAGACCAGGACGCGGCGCCCGGCGACGCCGAGGTGCTCGGGCTTGTGGGCTTTGCCCTTGCAGACTCCTGGGGTGGTGGCTCGGTGTGCGCCTTTGGAGGTGATGCCGTAGAGCAGCCAGATCGGGCAGCGGGGTGAGCAGGGGGTGATGGCCAGTTCGGCGTGCAGCCGGTCGGCGTGATCGCGGTGGGCGTCGGTGGCGGTCTCGTCGAGTCCGGCTGCTTGGTTGATGGATTTGGTGAGGTATTTGGTGAGGTATCCGATGTGGCGTCCGGCTTCTTCGGTGCCGCCGAGGATGCCCTTGATGTGGGTTTGGGTGCCGAAGGCGATCACGTGGGCTGGTTCGGTCAGGTCCTCGCATGCCTGATCGAACGTGGGCAGCGGTGTGCGGGTCGTGGGGTCGACGAAAGTCCGGGCGTCCCCGTCGTAGACCGGTACCAGGTCCCCGCTGTAGACGAGTCGATTATGGGGGGGCCACCAAACCTGGTGGTAGGTGGCGGCGACGATCTGGCGCAGCTCAGCCCGGGGGATCGCGCCTCGGATCGCGGCGTGGAAATGCGGAGCGCCGCGTTGTTGGGGTTCGACGGTACCGAAGTACTGCACATCCCAGCCCAGGCAGCGGCGGGTGTTTTGCCAGAACCGGTCCAGCAGCGCGGGGAAGTGGATCGCGTCCCGGGCCGCGCGGCGGTAGTCGTATCTGGCGGGGTCGCGTGCGGCTCCGTGGGTGTCCACCCTGCCGTAGGAGGGCAGGGTTAGGGTCAGGAAGGTGGAGGGTCGGTAGCGTCCGGCGAAGACCCGCCCGAGGGTGCGTCGTTGCACCGGGCGCCGGGGCAGGTTCGGGGCGTCCTGGCGACGACGGGTCGAGCGGCGCACCGTAGGTGGTGGTGGTTGCAGGGGAACTAGCCGGCCCCGGACTCCCAAGGCCCGCAGCTCGGTGTCGAGCTCGGTGACCGCCTCGGTGATGTCCTCGCAGGCGCCGTTGTCGCCCCGGGTGGTGCATTCTGCGTAGGCGGCGAAGAGATCGGCCCGGGCGGCCATGAGTTCGTGATGTTCCTCGGTCGGTTTGGTCCGCTTGATGGTCGGTTCTTCCTCCAGGTGCCAGCCTTGGCGGCATTGGGCCATCCGCAGGCGTCGTGCTTTGTCCGCACACGGTCGGCACTTGTCTTCCCGGATCGACCCGCAGGGCACGGGGACGACCTCGACCCGTCCTGTGGTCAGGTCGATGCGGCGCATCGCTATCGGGCGGATGCACACGCCGTGTCGTTCGGCCAGTTCGTGGGTTACGTCGGTGCTCAGCGGCAGCGCGGTACGCTGCGCCCGGGTCAGGTGCTCGGGGGTGTGGGTCTGGGTGGTGGGTTCAGCCATCGGTGTCCTCGAAGGCGCTGTGGTGGGTGAACCACCAGTCGGGATTACGTCGGTGTGCCCAATCGCGGGCGCATCGGGTGAACAGCAGGAGCCGGCCCACCAGCGGGGTTCCGTGGTAGTCGTAGTCGCGGACCGGTCCCGGGATCAGCCATCCGATGTCGAGGAGTTCGCGCACGGTGGTGGTTTCCCGGACGGGGACCGGTTCGGCCTTGATGCCTCGACACCACCAGGCTTGTTCTCGTCCAGTGGCTCCGGTTACCGCTCGTGATCCCCCGGCGATCGAATCCAGGAGCGCCCAGACCGCTGCCGCGCTGTCGGTGACCTCTTCGGGCAGCCCGTCCCGATTCGGGGTGCTCACCGCCCACTCCCGCCCGTCGCCCAGGATTGGCCCCGGGTTACCTTCAGACCCTCCCAGTATTTGAGTTTCTGTTTCGTGGTCTTGGGGACCAGGACCGCACGGCCGTAGAGTTCCTCGCCTTTATCCTGGTAGCGGTGGCCTCCGCCGAGGTGAAGCCACTGGTAATCGATGAGCTGTCGCACGGTGTCGGCTTCATGGCGGGGCACCGCGACGATGTGGTTTCCGGGTTCCCGGCGCCAGATCTGTTCACAGCGGCGACCTGTTACGGCGTAGCCGTCACTGTGGGCGATCTTGAGGACAGCGTGGACTTCCTCCGGGTCGTTGGTGGGCTGGTAGGACAGGGTGTCGTCGGGGACTGCCGTGCCGAACAGGTCGGTATTTCCCTGGTGAGCCGATTCCTGCGATGGCGTGGGGATCGGTGTCTTCTTCCGGTGACGGTAGGTCCGGATACCCGCTTGCTCGGCCGTCTCCGCGCACTGGCTCGCCCCGGGTGAGTTGTTGTGAATGAACGCCAGACACACCTGCGCCCCGAGGCTGACCATGTGGTTATTGCGCAGCATTCCCGCCGCCCGCCCACGGGTTGCCCAGTTCGCGTGGTGTACTTCGGTGGGCAATCCCCACCGTCGCCAGATCGCCGCCGCGATTCGGTCAGCACCCACGGCGTCACCGTGGATCAGAACCGCGCCCTCGACCTTGCGCCACGGTTGTAGAGCGGTTCGGATCGTCTCGTTATCAGTCCAGCTGCGTGATCCGGTCACCAAGATCCGCGTGCTCATCGTGGCCACCACCAGCAGCTCGACGCCAGCCAGGACCATTCCCGAGCCAGGCCCCGGATCACGGCCAGCTCCAGCACCACCGCCACCAGCGCGGCGACCTTGAACGGGGTGGAGTCCCCGCCGTAGACGGTCAGGACCACTGCGCATACCAGGGTCAGTCCCAGGGTGATGCGGCACCAGATCCAGAGCAGTCGCCTGGTTTCCTCCCACATCACGCCACCTCCCGACCCGGTCGTTCGACCACAACGGGCACTGGGGTGAGTCGGGTGTGGGGTGCGCAGGTGGCGACGAGCTCGTCGATCTCCTCGTCGGTGACGTAGCTGGCGCGGATGCGGGTGATCCGTCGTGAGCGCTGGGCCACGACGAACCCGATTCCGGCGTGGTCCTCATCTAGCGGGATCTGATCGGCTAACGCCCCCCGATCCCGTGCGCCCTCTCCGAGCACCATGTCCACGTGGCTGGCCGAGGTCACCGCCAGGCAGACCCGTTCCGTGAACAGATCCCGGGTATCGACAATGTCCTTGGTGGGTTCCTGCACGTAGGCCGCGACACCGAATCCGATCGCGCGGCCCTGTGTCTGGATCTCCCCCAGCAGGCTCATCGCCTCCCGGACCTCCACCCGATCCGCGTACGCCGAGAGCATCGCCAACTCGTCAATGACCAACCACTCAAACGGGGTGTCCACAGACAAGGTGAAGTTCCGTAGCCGGGCGGCTTTTAACAGTGCCTGCCGGGCCCGCATGTGATCACGGAACGCCCGCAGTATCCGCAACGCTCCGGTCACATCACTAGCCCACTCAGCGAAGAGGGCACGCCCGCGCGCGGTTTCCATACCGCCTTTCAGGTCGATCACCCAGACCCGGACCAGCCCATCCCGGATCATCGGGCCGATTCCCCGCAGCGGCGCCCAGATCAACGAGCCTTTCCCCGCCCCCATGGTTCCAGCGACCAGCAAACACCGCCCCGGCAGCCGGATCGTGAAGTCTTGGCCGTACTCGTCTTCCCCCACCCCCAACGCTGTGAGGTCCACGTCTCGGGAGTCCTCGGGGATCTCCGGAGCCGGGATCGTCTCGGGAAACGGGTCACCCCGCTCCACGATCAGCGCGATCCGTCCCGGTCCCACCCGGCAGACCGTGACCCGCCGCACCCCCAACGCGTGAGCCAGTTCCTCGCAGCGTTCCTCGAACACCGACGGTTTCTGCCCCGCCACCATCGCCACCGTAAGAACATCAATCGAGGCAGTCGCGCAGCGGACCCGCACCAGCCGGGGCACTAACACCGCATGTGTCCCCCGCTCGATCCTGGTCACGTCGCACTCGCGCACCACCCGGCGCCACCGGGGACCGACATACACCGACCACCGGCGCCGTTGCGCCCGCAACCACCGCCCCGCCGTAGCATCAAACGAGCGCGGATGCCCCCGATACCACGCCCCCACCCCCGCCGCTACCACAACCACCACACACCCGGTCGCCGTCACACCAAGCTCGATCACACTGGCCGCCAGCCCCCCGGGCACCGCCACCATCCCCGGATGACGAACCACCCACCCGGCTACACGCCACTCCACCCCGGTCTTCCGCGAGGTTGTAGACTTCGCCATTGCTGTGTTCCTTTCAGCACACAGGGGTGCCCACCGTCATCCGCCAAGATGTTTTCTTCGGTGGGCACCCCTTGACCCTTACCTAACCCTTTTGACCGGCCGTTCTGTCACCGGTGGGTTTCCAGCATCACCACCACACACGCCACCGCGCGAGCAGCCTGATCGTGCAGATTCCGGAAACTGCCCTGCCTGATCGGGATTCCCCGCAGCGACGCCCGCAGCCCAGCCATCGCCGTGTTCAACCCCTCAATCGTGTCCTCCACTTTCCCCGTCCGCGCCATAACCTCACACCCTCCAATCCCGCGAAATGAGCTCCGCTTCCCACCGCTGCGCCGCCTTGCACAATGCCCCCAGCGACTGATCAGCGCGTTTACACGACTTCACGATCTCCTCACCCGAAGCAACCTGCCACCGCTTCCCCATACCACCCCCGGAATCATCCCGAACCCGGACAGCGACCTTGCGGGCATCGGCCACCGCCTCACCCACCAGCAACAACGCCTTCCAAAACCCCGCATACCGCGCCATCGCCCGCCGATTCACCACCTTCACCTGCACACCAAACACCACCTCTCACAGTCCTAGTCCCCGATCCCACGCCCTGTCGCTTTCCTCTCCTCAGAATTGCTCATCACGCAGCCGACTTACCCTCACCAAGACCCTTCACACCCCGAGTCGGAGCATGCATCCCAGTCGCCCGCAAGCTGTAGGCGACCCGATTCCGCTTGTCATCCACATACGGAGTCACCATCAACCCCTCAAACTCCACCGGCCGAAACTTCATCCCCGCAACCTCCACCGCTTCCGGTGGCACCGGCTGCACCGGCGCGCTGATCTTCACCACCACCGTCTTCATCCCCTTTGGTGCCGACTCATCCGCATCCAAAACCGGCACCGACCACACCAACTCACCCGTATCCCGATCCTTCGCCTGCACCGCCCGATCCCTCGTCGACTTGTCGAAATCCCGCACCGCCTCCACCTCCCCCACCACAAACGCTCCACACGGAAACACCTCACCCATCGACACCCGAAACCGGCCACTAATCGCCATCGCGCGTTCTCCCTGTCAGTCCGCCTGGAGCGACCACCACTCCCCTAGACAAGTCACATCATGCCTACACGTCTAGGTAAGTGCAACTAGTAGGCGGAATTGTTCGCAAAAGCAAACGGACGGGTACTGCTCAGCGCGCGGGGAAGTCGTACTCCAGGATGTAGGCGTAAGCAGCCTTGATGGTGTCGCAGACCTCGACAGCCCGCCCCTCGGCATCGTAGGCAGTCCGCACCAGGGTGAGTACCGGCACACCCGAGCTGAGCTGTAACGCGCGGCGCTCATCGGGCGTGGGCATTCGTGCCCCCACTTCTTCGCGGAAGCGGTCCAATATATGCCCACGCTCTTCCAGGCGCGCGTAAATTCCACCTGGGCCGCTATCCTGCTCCGTGATTGCTGTACCCCGCGCTAAATCGGCAGGTATATACGAAATCGCCGTTTCTACCGGCTCATTATTGGCCAGGTAGCGCCGATCTCTGATAACAACCATCTCACCCGGCCTGAGACCAAGTCGCTCCGCCACCTCCGCCGTCGCCGGAGCCTCATAAACCTTAATACGATCCACTCTCGCCGAGTAGCCGACCTTCTCAGCTTCCACCGAGAATGCAGCTTTGCCACGGTTCCTATGCTCACGGGCGAACCGCTCGGATGCCAAGCGTCGAACCACCGGCACAGAGCGGACGAACACCCCTCGCCCGTGCTCCGATACCACCAGACCCTCAGTTCTGAGTTCTTGGATCGCTTGGCGTGCCGTCATACGTGCCACGCCGTACCGTTCGACTAGCTCACTCTCTGAAGGTAGCCGATCACCAGCAGCCAGACGGCCAAGCTTGATCGCTTCGCGGAGGGCAGCAGCGATCTGGCGATATGGCGGTCGCTCGTCCGTCTTGTCGATCGCAGCGAGATCCACCACTTCAGGTCACTCCCCTACACAACTGCACATGTACCATCCTCTCATACGACACCAACCAGAGGGGTCATTGGGATGGCAGGCACTCCACGACACTCCGTCAGCGTCGCAGGAATCGTGGTCAACAGCGTCAGTCAGGTGCTCGTGATCCAGCGACGAGACAACGGTCACTGGGAGCCGCCCGGAGGAATCCTCGAACTCGACGAGCAATTCGAGGAAGGTGTACGGCGCGAAGTCCTCGAGGAAACCGGTGTCGACGTTCACGTCGAACGCCTCACCGGCGTCTACAAGAATCTCACCATTGGTGTTGTAGCGCTAGTCTTCCGCTGCGCCCCGCTCAACAAGCCCGACCCCAACACCGCCGAGGCCGTCGCTATCCGCTGGGCCAATCTCTCCGAAATCCCCAACCTGATGGATCCAGCATACGCCATCCGCGTCACCGATGCATTTGGCGACTCCACCGCCACACGTGCACATGACGGAGTGCAACTCGTTACCCTATAACCACAATGCTGCCGAATTCGCCTCTATGGGATCAAGAGCGGCCCCTTCGGGGCCGCACGCACGGGGCGTGCGGCCTCCGGCCGGTCCCCGCGCGACACCGGGACGCTTGATCACAAGAAAAAGGAGACGCTCGCCGCTAGGCAGGTCTCTGGGATGGGGGTCTACCGACAACGCGGCGGTCCGCGGGTGGCCTTCGTGCCATCCCATCGACCTCCGCAAGGGCTACCACGCCGCGTCAAGGGGGCGAACCCAGCGCAGCCGCCGGTCAGCCGGACCTGCCCCCTTGACGCGGCGTGGGAGGGCTACGCCAGGTCGATGGGATGGCACGAAGACCACCCGCTACAAGAGGGAGACCCCGGTCTGATCGCCTGGACACTTTACGATCGCTAAACAAAGGTCGGACAGCGAAAAAAGACCGCAGACGATGAACGTTTACAGTCGCTAAACCGGCAGGCTGTGGCGCCTATCCACCACCAACCACGATCACAGTCCGGGAATCCTTAGGTTCTGGGTTCGATCCCCAGGCGGCCCACTCTGTGACCTGCGGTTTCCTCGCCCTCGCGGCGAATCCGCACCCTGGTGCGGGAACGAGGTGGGGACGGCGGTTCCGCTAGCCCGGGGGGTCAAGGCCGCTACGGCGTCGGCAGCGGCCACGGTGGGATACATCGAGGTGTAGGTGTCGGACGTGAGCGTGATCGAGGAGTGCCCGAGGGGTCTCCTGCACCACCTTCAGATCGACCCCGGCAGCCAGCATTAAGGATGTCGCACCGGTACTCGGTGGCGCCGCGGTCATCGCCTACGTCTTCGTCCTCGACCGCTGGTGGGCATGGTGATCCTGGCCTGTGTGCTGGCTGCCCCCTACTGTCTCTGGGGGCGGATTTCGGTCGGAGATGGCAGAGCATCTCTCCACCACGCATCTCCCAACCACAGGCCGTCAGCGGTGGTGACCAGCCAACCCGGGCGACCGATCGGCCTAGACAGCATAGCCGCAACTGCGGAGTTTTCTTCGGATTATATCCGCATCTAAAGATATAGAAATCGATACTACCAGTTTCTGCGGAACCAGTGTAAGTTATCGTGATCCTCGTCGTCGGGAGGTGACCGCGGAATCCGGTTTAGCACGCAGGTGTTGCTCATGGGTTGGCCTGCTCGCTGCCCTGCGCCCGGCTGGCGGGGGACGAGCCCACCACCGCCCCGATCGGCCCGACCCCACCACCGGGCCGATGCCGAGTGCGCGGTGGTGATCGATGCCCGGGTGGCCCGTCGGGTCACCCGGGCATCCAAGATTCGGATCGGAAAGGATGCGACATGACATTTATGGCGTTATCAGTAATCGTCATCGCATTATTGACTGCTATTCTGGCAATCTATCTCTTCGTGATCGGTGCAGTGCGCAACCATGTGGGCTTGGCGTCGTGCGCCTCAACCACATCGCTAAAGACGTGGTCGGTGCACTACCCCTGTTGTACGGAGGTGCTGAGCGTCTCATTGACGCTCAGTCGGCCCCGCAAGGTGTGGGTTACCTGGATGCGTGACCACGCTACCTGACCGTTCGTACTACCACCAAGATCAATCATTCTCCACTCCCTGGCACGTCTGCGGGCCGTGACAAACGCTGACATCCTTGAGCTCCGTTGGTGCAGATCAGCAGATCAGCAGATCAGCAGTAGCGCAAGCCCGTCCAGGCTAAAGTTGCCTGCCACCCGGGCCGGCAGCGGAGAGCGCTTTCAAACCCTACCCGGCAAGCGCCACAAAATTTCTTAGTGCAAATTTGCCCAGAGATGTCTGGAAGTGATTGACTACCCGCAGCAAGCGAGGGGACTGCGGGATGGACGATGAGCTGGCCGTCATGCAGCGAGCGGGCCGGTGGATAACCTACCCACTGCCAGCCGATGTCAGACTGTCCTCAGTGGACGCGGAAGCGGGAGTTCGGGCCATCCTTGCGGATGCGCAGTGAACACCCCACCACCCCAATGGGCGACGTCTTCACTCGATTACCGGGCGCATGTGCTGCGGGGAGAAGGTCCCGATCCGCTCGGCCTGGTTGTCGCGCTCTGCGGGCATCGGTTGCGCTGCGATACCCCCAGCACTGACGAACCGCAGGTCGGCCGGTGTGGGGCGTGTGAGTTCATCCGGCGTTACCCGGATGCAGTATGGCCCGACCCGGGCCGGTTCCGCAGTCAGCATCCGACTACCCCTATCACCGACCGGTGGCACCGATAATTTCAGTCGAATGCGTGACCCTCGTACTGGTGATCCGAACGGGCGTGGCGCCCCGGAGCCCGGGCAATTTATTCACCCGAAGGAACAGCGCGACCTGGGTGAATGGTTCCGATACTCCGCCAAGTGCGTGGTTCATGAGACCGAGGGGGGTCTGACCGATCCCCTTGCACCACCCCTGGCCGCCTGTAACGGTCAAGTTGTCCCACTCAGCGGTTGCAACCGCAGATGTGAGAATCCGGGTCCGGTGCGCCGAGCCCTGTCCTTCGGACCCGGATACCGGAACCTACCCGAATCCGGGACAGGGAAGCAGACCGGCGATCGGTCGGTGCGGGACCCGAAAACCCGCCCAGCCAGGAGGCCACCAGACGTAGGCGCGGTATGGAGATTCGATCATGATTCGGAGTTCCCGACTGTTCGCTCGAACCGCAATCGTCGTGGCCGCCGTGGTGACCCCACTGGTGTTCGCGGCACCCGCCCAAGCTGCCTCGGAGGCGACCTGGAATCGCATCGCGGCATGCGAGAGCGGTGGTAACTGGTCCATCAATACCGGCAATGGTTACCACGGCGGGCTGCAGTTCAGTCGAAGCACCTGGAACAGCTACGGAGGGAGGGCATACGCGGTTACCGCTGACAAGGCCACCCGCGCACAGCAGATCAAGATCGCTGAAAAGGTACTCGTGGGGCAGGGGTGGGGCGCTTGGCCCACCTGCTCCCGAAAGGCAGGGCTCCGCTGATATCCGGCCACAAAAATAACGCATATGGTCCCCGCCGCAGCCCGCGGCGGGGACCATATGCGCAGTAAGACAAACTCATTGAGACAGCTGTTCAGAGCAGCTGGAAATTCAGTCAGGTGCGGAAGGCGGGCGCTATTCGTCGCCGAAGAATTCCTCGCCGCCTCCGTCGAGGACCTCACCCATGATCATGCCACCGGCGAGGCCGGCAGCGGCTCCGGCGGCGATGCCGCCCATGCCGAGGCCTCGGCGATGCTCGTCGTGACCTCCGTAATGACCCCCGCCGTATCCCTTCGAGGATCCGAAGTGCTGATGACGACGTTCGGCGACCTGGTGCAGCCACCCGTAGAGCTCAGCCGCCCAATCGGTGGTCATCGCCTGCTCAAGGGTCACATGGAAACGCCCGAAGACGTCCTGCCCGGAGCTGAAGAAACCGCCGCGCTTGTCCGCTTCCAGTACCACGACGAGCTCGCTGGGACTGGTCACGAAGGTGAGCTCGACCTCGTTCACCTGGCCGGCGAACTCAGCGGGCGGATAGAACTCGATCTCCTGGTAGAACGGCAACTGCTGGTGCAGGCCGGAAATGCGGCCACGTTCCACGTCAGCTTTCTTGAAGCGGAAACCGAGCTGGGAGAACGCCTCCAGCACCCGTAACTGAGCAGGCAGCGGCTGCACGGAGACCAGGTCGAGGTCGCCCTTGTCGATGGCCTTGGCCACGGACAGCTCGGTGCGCACACCGAGGTTCATGCCGTGCAGGTGCTGACCGTAGATCTCGGTGATCGGTGACTCCCACGGCAGCGGCAGCACGAAGGGCACCACCTTCTCCTCCCCCACGTCGAGCTGGAACTGCCCGGCGACCACGGCCCGGTGGAACTCCACCGTCTGGGGGCCGTGTTCACTGTGGACGTGGGTGACCAGGCTGAGTGCGATGTGCTCGATGCTCACCTGGTGCTTGCCACCGGTGATGCGGACCTCGCCGGTGAGGTCGGCACCTGGTTCGACCCGAGGGTCGGCGAGCACGGTGTCCACCGAGGGGCCACCGACACCGAAGGCGCCGAGTATCTTCTTGAACACCATCTGTAGTTCTTCTCCTGTGTCTTCAATCGGGTGACTGTTCGAACCCATGCTAGGCCGCCGCGCACAACACGATGGTGGCTTCGGCTTCCTCGTAACCGACCGTGCGCCACCAGTCGTTTCGTTCGTACTGTGGTCCGTGGAGGGATCTATGGAGGCCACGATGGTGATGCGAAGCAGGATCCGGTGGGCAGTCCGGCACGGGCTGGTCAGACGTGCGGTGCGCCGCGGGATGCGCGCCGGGGACCTGGGCTCGCGGCTGATGCTCGACCCGGCGATCCGCGAGGATCCGTATCCGTGTTACGACCAGTTGCGTGCTCAGGGCCGGATCGTCCGTAGCGGAATCGCCCTGATCTCCGCGCACCACGACGTCTGCCAGGCTGTGTTGCGCAGCCCGGACTTCGGTCAGATCCAACCAGATCGGCTGCCCGTGCCGCTACGAGTGGCCATGAGGTTTGGCGGACGCCCGGTCCTCGGGCCGATCGAGCCACCATCCATGCTGGTGGTAGACCCGCCTGAGCACACCCGGTACCGCAAGCTGGTCACCCGGGCCTTCAGTGCCCGCGCCGTCGCCGCGTTGCGTACCCGGGTCGAGGCCGTCGCCGAGGAACTGCTCGACGAGCTCACCGACTCGAACGCCGGGAGCGCGCCGGTGGATCTGGTGGCGCGCTACGCCAGCCTACTACCGGCAACCGTGATCGCGGAGATGCTGGGCGCACCGGTGGCGATGCGCCGCCAGTTCCTCGACTGGGGGGCCGGGGGGTCACTGTCGCTGGACATCGGACTGACCTACCGTGACTTCCGCCGCAGCGAGCACGACCTGGCCGCGCTGCATCGCTGGATGCTCGGTCACTTCGAGCAGGTCCGCCGCGCTCTCCGGAATGACATTCCCCCGAAGAACATTCTCAGCTCGCTGGTAACCGCGCACGACGAGGGCGGCCAGCTGTCCACCGACGAGCTGAGCAGCATCGCGATGCTGTTACTCGCCGCCGGTTTCGAAACCACTGTCAACCTGCTGGGCAACGGCACGGTCCTGCTGCTGCGCCAACCCGATCAACTGGCCCGGCTAAGGGCCCGGCCACTGGGATGGGCGAACGCCGTGGAGGAGATCCTGCGCTATGACTCGCCCGTGCAGCGTACGGGACGGGTCGCCCTGCGGGACACCGAAGTGGTCGGGCGTCGGATACCGGCGGGCGCGTTCATCATTCTGCTGCTCGGCGGCGCCAACCGCGATCCCGCGGTCTTTCCCGATCCGGACCTGTTCGACGTCCAACGCCCCGAGGCCCGCGAGAACCTCTCCTTCTCCAGTGGCATCCATTACTGCATCGGCGCCGCGCTGGCCCGGGTGGAAGGCGAAGTAGGCCTCCGAGCGCTGTTCACCCGATTCCCCGACCTCGCCCTGGCCGGCGCACCACACCGCCGCCCCACCCGCGTACTCCGCGGCTATGACACCATTCCGGTCACCCTGAGCAATTCCCATAAGTAATTGCCGTGGCCACTACCCGAGGACGACCGGCATGACCAGCAATGTTGAGCTCAGGCAGCGGTGGACCGATACCATGAACCGTATTGTTGATGCCTTTCTCGCCAGTGGCGACAGCGCGCTGATGCTCGACCCGGTCGCGCTCGCCCAGGTGCACCGGATGCTGGAGCTGGCCAGAGCGGAATCGGCGGATGGCGAACTACCGGCTCCGGTGCTCGATGCGGTCGCACGACTGCATCTGGGCCGCTCCATGGCAACGCCGGATGGTGCCGGGGAAGTGGAGCACCGGCGATGGTGATCTCGCAGTCGATCACCCGGACGCGCAGTGCACCGAGGGCAGACAGGTAGGAACCGTCGGGGTAGCGGGCCAGGATCGGGGTCTTTCGTCCGTTTTTGAGGCGGACCAGCAGGTGGGCTCCGGTGGCCGCGATGTCGGCGAGCAGGCCCGCCGCGGCGAAGTTGCGATCCAGCCCGACGATCATCCCGGAGCGTAAGCTGCGCAGCAGGCGGGTGTGTAGGTAGTCTCGCCGCTGGTGGTGGAGCCGAACACCGCGTCGATCACGGTGCGGGTGCCACAGGCCAGCGGCGCCACTAGCCGAAGCTGGGGATAGCCGGTCCCGCCGTGATGACCGGCCTGCTTGGTGAACCGGGTCAAGACAACTGGGCGATCGGGCACGGTCAGCGTGGTGCCATCGATCGCACACACCAGCAGCCCACGCCACACGCTGAAAGACATACGGCGCCGCCACGAGGGAACTCGACGACGCGGAGAAAGCGCGGTCCATCGTGGACCGTCACCAGGCACCCTGGGAAGTCGCACACATTAAGTGAGACCCCCAGCGTGACCCCCGTTCCTGAAGTGGGAGGCTGCGCGGAGAGATCGACGGTCTGCCGGGCGGGCGGAGGAACGACGCAACCGGGCTACCGTGCGGATCCGCGCCGGGTAAGAGATCGTTGTGGCTACACTCCATGCTAGGCGAAAGGAAGGACCGTAGTGGAGCCAACGGGTCGCGCGTGGGCGTGTGGTATCTGGCCCTTCATCTTGAGGAGCAATCATGTATATCGTCGAACGGCGCGGTATTTCTCTTGGCGCACTCGTGTATCTGCTCATTGGTCTGGTAGTTGCGCTCAGTACCGGATACGGGATCACCAGTTTCGTTCAACTCCTCAACTTTATCCTGGCTCTGTTTCTCTGGCCTCTCGTGCTGCTTGGTGTTAACCTCCATGTCTTCGTCTAAATTCGAGGGCCAGTACGGCGAAGACCGCTTCGTGGACACGCCACAGCGGCTCGCCCGCAGTCTGTTCCAACCCGCGTTTCCCGCGCACCAGACCGGCGAGTGGTTTGACGGCATGCCCTCGCCTCCGTGAGCGGTCAGATCGGTCCACCACGCCGTGCCTGTGGCGACAGACTCCGGGTCGGTGACGTCGACGATCATGCGCCGGGTGCCGCAGCGGAGCTCAGAGTCCGCAGCGACCCGCAGCACGTCTGCCGAGACGTCGTGCGGTGAGGCGTCGTTCCTGCTCGCTGCCGTCGACCGGCTCGCCACCCTACCCGGACCCGACCAATTTGATCTTCAACTCGTCGCGCTCGACGGCGTGGAGCCGCATGCGGCGCGCGCCGGGCACCTGAACTCCGTGCACGGCGTCTCCTTGCGCGCGAAGCTCGGCAAGGAGCCGCTGCCGCTGGCCTCAATGACGCTGGTCAGCGAGCTGGGCATGTCGCGTGCTGACATCCGGGTGCTGCGTGACGCGCACGGCTTCGTCGGCGTCGTGGGTGGAGCCGAGCATCCGGTAGCAGTGGGCGTGCAGCTCGCGGCGCAGGGGCTCGACGAGGCGGGTGAACGCGGCGGCGTCGACGCGCTGGACGAGCTGCTCGACGACCGCGAGCAGCTCCGCGCCCAGATCGAGGACATCATCGCCACTTACCTCGTCGGCGACGTGAGGGAGCCTAGGCGAAGTTCCTGGCCAAGGCCAACATCACCCTGCCCGAGGGCGTGTTCGAGGAGATGTTCGGATCGCCGCTCTGCGCTCGGCGAGGACCCGCATCGTGGTCGGAATCGGTGCGGAGTCGACCGTCCTGCTCTGCGACCGCACGACGTCGCGGTACCAAAAATCTTCGGGACGTCCGTAAGCCGCGGGTACATCGCGAAGAGCAGTGGGTCAGCCACGTACTCGGTCGTGACCACGACCTTCTTGTCCCGGAGCTGGAACGGAAGGTCAGGGAGGTCGAGAACACGATCGCCGACGACGAGGAGCTCATCGACCGGGTGGAGGAGAGCTACGAGGAGGTCGGCCTCGTCGCCACCCGCGTCGACACTTGCGGCCTAACGGTAGCGACAGTTGCGGTATAACTAGGCCGACACTTGCGGCAAAGAACAGCATGGAGCGGGGTAGATGGCTGACATCGTCAGACGCCTGGAGGAGGTCGTACGTGCGCGCCTCCGATCGGCACCTGCGCTGGTGCTGCACGGCCCACGGACGGTCGGCAAGAGCACGTTGCTGCGTCGGGTCGCCGCCAGGTACGACCACCCGGTCGCCGACCTCGACGCGCTCGCCGTGCGCCAGGCGGCGAGCGACGCCCCAGCGTTCTTCGTGCAGGGCGAGGCGCCGGTGTTCATCGACGAGTTCCAGCACGTTCCCGAGCTGCTCGACGCAATCAAGGCCGAGCTGAACGTCGAGCTCACCCCGGGTCGGTTCGTGCTGGCCGGATCCACCAGCTATCTGACGCTGCCACGGGCCGCGCAGTCACTCACCGGCCGCGTGGAGGTTCTCACCGTCTGGCCGTTGTCCCAGGGCGAACTGGGCGGTGTGCATGAGACGTTCTCGTCGTGCAGCGCGATGTACTCGATATCCGGCGCATCCGCCAGCGCGCGGCGATGCCGCTGCTGCTTCGGCAACTGGTCGCGCAGACCGGCCAGCTACTGAACATGGCCCGCGCCGCCGAACAGGCTGGCCTCGAGCGCTCCGTCGGGGAGGACTACACGAAGCTGCTCGAAGCCGTGTTCATGGTGCATCGGGTCCCCGCGTGGGGTTCGACCCTCGGTGCGCGCGTCAATGCGTTGCCGAAACTGCACGTCGTCGATACCGGGCTGGCCGGGTGGATGCTCGGGATCCGCGCGCGAAGGATAGCGCGGCGGGACCCGACCGCCCTCCAGCAGCTCGGGCACCTCATCGAGACTTTCGCGGTCAACGAGGTGATCAAACAGGTCGGCTGGCTTCCGGAGCCGCTGCAGATCGGCCACTACCGCACCCGGGACGGCCAGGAGGTCGACCTCGTCCTCGAGCAGTTCGATGAGGGCGTCGTCG
>JBOHHE010000048.1:0-12135 GCA_050700355.1 Pseudonocardiaceae bacterium | reverse complement strand
GTCTTACCACCGGTCCCGGTCATGCCGGCCACCGGCTCAGGACAATCCCAACTTGGCTGAGCAGGACGGCCATGCACTGTAGCCGCCGCGGTCGGCGCGAACCTTCTCGGCAGTGGCGATCTGCTCTTCGCGACTGGCCTGGTGCGGATAGGCGGCGTATTGATCGCCGCCGTAGGCGTCCCAGGTGCCCTTGTTGAACTGCAATCCGCCGTAGTACCCGTTGCCGGTGTTGATGGCCCAGTTCCCACCCGACTCGCATTGCGCCAGGCGGTCCCACACCGAGCCACCCTCGACCGAGGGGGCGGACTCGGACGAGTCGCTGGTGCCGACCCGGACCAGACGCGGCTGAGCTGGGGTGACCTCCTCGCTACCTTGCTGCTCCCGGTCGGTCTCCTCGCCGTTGGTCAGGGTGACCAGGAAACTGACGATCTTCTCTCCCGGCACCCCCGGCTCCTCGACGACCTCCTCACCGCTGGCCAGCTCGGGATCCTCGATCTTCTGCACCGGAGGGGGGATCGACCTGCGCTCGGTGCGCTCCTCGGTGCGGATCCGGGTGACCTCCACGGTCATCCCCGGCGAGATCTCCGTGGTCGCTTCGGGCGTCACCGTGTCCGCCTCCTGCAAGGACGCGCCCAGTTCAGCCAGTAGATCACCAACCGAGCGGGCGACGGAGGAGAGCTGGCGGGGCTCGGCGCCACCGTCGAGCAGGGTGACCGGCTTGGCCACCCGTACGTCCAGCGCCATCCCCTCCAGCGGAATACGTTGAGATCCCTCTGTCGAGAGCACCACGCCCTCGGGCCGCATTCCCAGCTGATGCAGCGCGGTCTCCACGGTGGGAGCGGTGGTCCAGATCTCGCGTGAGGTCCCATCGACGGTCAGGGCGAGCGGCTTGCCGCGCTTGAGCACGATGCGGCTGCCGTCATCGATCTTGCTATCAGCGGTGGGAGCCAGCGCGTCCCTCCCATCGGCGTGCAGGCCCGCGGAGTCCAGTGCTCCCGCGACCGAGGAGGCAAACGTATGGATGATTCGTTGCTCGTCGTCCACCATGATGGTGACGGTTTTGCCTAGGGTAAGAGCTGAAGCTGCACCGGCGCTCAGTGCGACGGTGAGGGTCATCAAGGTGACCCGGACTGACGTGCGAGTGATCACAAGTGTCCAGTCGTCGTAGTTCCGGGCAGGGGAGGGCACGAGAACGCGCAACTGCGCACGCTGGCTCACAGCCACCGCTGACCAGCAGCGATAAGCTCACCCACACGGAGTCATGGCTCTACCAGCGACTACCCAGTCACCTGACCATGACCCCCGCGCTCGTACCCGGGACTTCCTCCCCATCCCGGCGGACGGTCACGAGACGATAACGGGGCGTGGCGGCCTAGGCCAAGAACTCAACCGGGTAATGTCGTTGAGAACACGTTCGGTGCGACCAACGGCATCAGCAGCGCCGAACCGCCCCCCTGGCCACACGTCCCCGTCACTCCGGCTGACCGAGCCGGAACAACCGTTCAGCGACGGCGGTGCACGACGCGGCCAACTGTGTAACGTCCTGTCCACGCAGCTCGGCGAGATCACGAAGGGTATACGGCAGGTTGACGGGTTCGTTGGCCCTACCTCGGTGCGGATGCGGGGTGAGATAAGGGGCGTCGGTCTCCACCAGCAACTGCTCGTCGGGGACCAGCAGCGCGGCCTCGCGGAGCGCTCGGGCGTTGCGGAAAGTCACCGTTCCGGAGAAGGACAGCACGTAACCGGCGTCCACGCAGACCCGGGCCATCTGGGCATCTCCGGAGAAGCAATGGAAGACAACCGTCTCCGGCGGTCCCTCTTGCTTCAGCACCGTCAGGACATCCTCGTGGGCATCCCGATCGTGGATCATCAATGGCTTCCGGACCCGCTTGGCCAGATCGATATGCCAGCGGAAGGCCTCGCGTTGCACCTCGGGGTCTGCGGCGTCCGGCTTTCGCCGGGGCCAGTAGTAGTCCAGGCCGGTCTCCCCCACCGCCACGACGCGCGGCTGGCGCGCGAGGTGCTCCAGCTCGGCGCGATCGGCGTCGGTCATCCCCGCAGTGCGCGTGGGGTGCAGCGCGGTCGCGGCGAACACCCTGCTGTCCCAGGTCGACGCCTGCACCACCCACCGGGCGGCGGCCATGTCGTCGGCGACGGTAACGACGGCGGACACCCCGACGGCCTGCGCCCGGTCCAGCGCCGCGCGGACCCCGGCCGGATCCGTGGCGCCACAGGCATCCAGATGCGTGTGCGCATCCACCACCGTCACCGTCCCCGGCAACGGTGCCGGAGCTGGCGGAAGCTCACGCATGCTCGTCACCGGCATCCACCTCTCCCGCTGTCACGACAGCGTCCTCAGCTCAGGTGACCAAATGATCTCCACCCCTGGACCATACAGCTCGGCCATCCAGGGACCCGGCACCTCAGTGACGAGACGCTCTATCTCTAACGGGGCTTCAACGGGGGCTACCTGTGAGACCGGCCCAGCGCGGATCATCAGCGAGCTGACTCACCTTGACGACTCACTTGCTCAATGGTCCGGCGTACCCAAAGTTGCGGAGTTGCGTGTCGAACTCGATGATGCCATCTCACACCAACGTGACAACGAGGCCACTACATGAGTCCGCAACGCGATGTTGATGAACGCTGGATGCGGCGTGCCATCGAACTGTCCTATGAAGGCCCTCCCGCCGAGGCCGCTTACTCGGTCGGCGCGGTCATCATCGATGCGGAAGGCCGGGAGATCGCCACCGGCTACTCGCGTGAGACTGACCCGAAAGTGCATGCTGAAGAGTGCGCCCTGGCGAAGCTTCCGGCTGACGATCCACGTCTGAAAGAAGCAACTATCTACAGCACTCTGGAGCCATGCTCCCACCGAGCCAGCCGACCACAGCCCTGTATCCAGCTCATCCTGGACGCCGGTATTCCCCGTGTCGTCATCGCCTGGCGAGAACCCAGTCTTTTTGTCGAGAACTGCGTCGGCGTCGAGTTACTGGAGCAGCACGGCGTACACGTCGTCGAAATGCCTGAGTTCGCCGACGAGGCCAAGGGCGCGAACAGTCACCTCGACCTCAGTTCGTAAACCGCACCGAGGTCAGCGCTGGACCGGAGCCCATGCCGGGCCGGTGGCGCCCAGAGCGGGGTCCAGCTTGGCGAACAGCGGCGTGGGCTTGGCCAGCGGGCGCCCCACCTCGATCGGGACGCTGGCCCAGCGCGCCTGCTCGGCGGCGTAGTCCCCGGTGAGTACCGGGTAGTCCGGGCCACCTTCCTCGGCGATCTCCGATACCTCCCGGATCTGCGGCTGGGCGGACCACACTCCCGTGCCACCGAGCTGTTCGTGCACCCGCTGGGCGGCGTGCGGCAGGAAGGGGGTGAGCAGCGTGTTGGCGTCGGAGACGACCTGCAGCGCGGTGTGCAGGACGGTGTCCCGACGCTGCGGATCGTCCTTGAGCTTCCACGGCTCCTGGTCGGACAGGTACTTGTTCGCCGCGCCGACCACCCGCATCGCCTCGCTGGTAGCGGCCTTGACGCGGTTGCGCTCCAACAATCCGCCGACCGTGTCGAATGCCGTTCGCGACATCGTCAGCAGCTCGACGTCGGCGGCCTGCACCGCGACAGGCCTCGGCACCGCCCCGACGTTCTTGTTCGCCATCGCGATCGAGCGATTGACCAGATTGCCCCATTCGTTGGCCAGCTCGAAGTTGATCCGGCGAATGAACTCGTCCCAGGTGAAAGCGGTGTCCTGGGTTTCGGGGCCGGCTACCGAGATGAAATAACGCAGTGTGTCCGGCCCGAATTCACGCAGGAAGTCCCCGACATAAATCACTGTGCCCCGGGAGGTTGAGAACTTCGACCCGCTCATGGTGAGGAACTCACTGGACACCACCTCGGTCGGCAGCTGCAGCGAGCCGAAGGCACCCGGCTCACCGCCACGATCTCCCGCACCGTTGTGGCCGAGCAGCAGCGCGGGCCAGATCTGCGAGTGAAAGGTGATGTTGTCCTTACCCATGAAGTAATACGAGCGCGCGGCCGGATCGCACCACCAGGCCTGCCACGCGTCCGGGTTCCCGGAACGCACCGCCCACTCCGCCGAAGCCGACAGGTACCCGATCACGGCATCGAACCAGACATAGAGCCGCTTCATCGGAGCGTCGCGCCAGCCCTCCAGCGGAACCCGCACCCCCCAGTCCAGATCCCGGGTGATCGGGCGGGGACGCAGATCGTCGAGCAGGTTCAGCGAGAACTTGAGCACGTTGGGCCGCCACTCGGTACGGGTGGACAACCACCCGCCGAGCGCCCGGGTGAACGCGGGCAGGTCAAGGAACAGGTGCTCGGTCTCCACGAACCGCGGGGTCTCACCGTTGATCCGGGATCTGGGGTTGATCAGATCGGCGGGGTCGAGCTGGTTGCCGCAGTTGTCGCACTGGTCCCCGCGCGCGCCGTCGTATCCGCAGATCGGGCAGGTGCCCTCGATGTAGCGGTCGGGCAGGGTGCGTCCGGTCGATGGACTGACCGCGCCCATCGCCGTCTTCGGCACCACATACCCGTTGCGGTGCAGCGCCAGGAACAGCTGCTGCACCACGCGGTGGTGATTGACGGTACTGGTCCGGGTGAACAGGTCATAGGACAAGCCGAGGCCCTGCAGGTCGCCCACAATCACCCGGTTGTACTTGTCCACCAGCTGACGGGGGGTAAGGCCCTCCTGGTCGGCCTGCACCTGAATCGGCGTACCGTGCTCGTCGGTGCCGGAGATCATCAGCACCCGGTTGCCCACCATCCGCTGATAGCGAGCGAAGATGTCGGAAGGGACGCCGAAGCCGGATACATGGCCGATATGCCGAGGTCCGTTGGCGTAAGGCCAGGCCACGGCGGTCAGGATGGGTACGTTCACGCGCTCCAGCCTATGAGCCGGAGCCAGCGACTTATTCCGAGGGGATCTATAGCTCGGCGACGCCATCCTCCCAGGTGACCCACAGTCGCCCGCCGACAGTGGCGAACTGCACACCAAGGGCGTCGCAGCGCACCGCCCCTTCCGTGTCGGCGGTGACAGGGAGCAACCGGCCACCGACGGCACGCAGTAGCTCGACCCACTTGCCCTGCGGGTGCACGATCAGCATCTCCCGCACTCCGAGCCCGGCGTAGAAGTCGATCTTCTCGTAGGTCTCGTCACCCTCGGACCTGATCTCGATGACCAGCTCGGCACCCTCCGTACCCCGATCGGACTGATGCTCAGGACGGCAATACAGCTGGTCGGGCACCCGATAGTCGTCTGCGGTGCGAAATAAACCGGTCTCGAAGTAAGGACGCAGGCTGCGGCGCTTGGCCAGCGGTCCGAGCACCAGGTACAGCTCCCCGCTCACTTCCTGATGCGGACCTCCGGCCGGTGGCACCAAGTGCAGAACTCTGTTCCAGGACTCATCACGCCCGTCCAGCCCCAGCTGGCGGCGTTCGGTGAGCATCGACTCGGGAACCTCAACCAGTACAGCCCTCATACATGCAGGGTAGTCAGCGTCCCGGCCGGTGTCGTGTCTCATGAAAAGACAAGGACTTTCCATGACACCGGAATCGGCCTGATCGTCCCCTGGCACGCAACATGATCGCGGGTCCGGATCCCCTCATGGTGGGACATCCCTGCGGTCACGACCAGTAGCCGCCCCTAGTGGTGGAGCTGGGGCCAGCGCGGAGGGACCACAGCGTGACCGAAATACCATCACGGTTCTTGTGACCCAACACTTGGGCTAGCTGATCATAAATCGTGAGGAGCCTGCTGTGTCCGCATCTCGTCCTAACATCATGGCCGACCGCGTGCTGGTCCCGGCCGGGACGACATGCAACAGGATGCCATTCAAGCCTTCCCTTCGGCCAAGACGAAAACATGCTGGTGAACAGTCAGTCATCTACCTGAAGTTGATCGTAACGGCGCGGCGCCTGAGACGGGAAGGTTTGCCATGTGTTGGAGCTGTAGCTGCTGGTGCCAGGTGATGCCAGCCGGATGAGCGGCGGTTACCGTAGCGCGACGGGCTGCTAGAGCACGTCGGCAGCCTAGGTGAGGGACGTGGCGGATGAGCGACGAGCACGTCCAGGTCGCGATCGTGGGCTCGGGGTTCGCCGGGCTGGGCATGGCGATCCGGCTCAAGCAGAGCGGTATGCACGACTTCGTGGTGCTGGAGCGGGCCGATGACGTCGGTGGCGCTTGGCGGGACAACACCTACCCGGGCTGTGCGTGTGATGTGCCGTCCACCCTATACTCGTTCTCCTTCGCGCCCAACCCGGGCTGGACCAGCATCTTCTCCCCACGGGAGGAGATCCACCGCTACCTGCGGGACTGCGTGGACCGGTTCGGGTTGCGCAGCCACCTTCGGCTGCGGCACGAGGTGCTCAGCGCCCAGTGGGACGAGGACGGCGCGCGCTGGGTGATCGAGACCGCCCTGGGCACCATCACGGCGACAGTGCTGGTGTCGGCCACCGGGCAGCTCAGCGACCCCGCAGTGCCTGCGCTATCTGGCCTGGATCGCTTCACCGGAGCGGCCTTCCACACCGCCCGCTGGGATCATTCCCGCGATCTCACCGGGACCAGGGTCGCGGTGATCGGCACCGGTGCCTCCTCGGTGCAACTCGTCCCGGCCATCGCCGATCGGGTCGCGGCGTTGTACCTGTTTCAACGAACCGCCGCGTGGGTTCTGCCGCAGCGCAATCGGGCGCTCAGCCGGCTGGAGCATCGGACGTTTCGGGCGTTCCCCCTGGTACAGCGGGCCGCTCGCGCCGCGCTGTCCGCCGTCCGGGAATTCGCGATCATCGGCTTCACCCAGCCTCGGGTGATGCTGGCGGTAAGCCTGCTCGCCCGGCAGCACCTGCATCGTCAGGTGCCGGAACAGCCGCTGCGAGCCGCGCTTACCCCGGCGTACGCGATGGGCTGCAAGCGGATACTGCGTTCCAGCACCTTCTACCCCGCGCTGCGTCGGGCGAACGTGGAACTGGTCACTGACCAGATCACCGAGGTGCGCGAACGGTGTGTGGTCACCGCTGACGGCGCCGAGCGGAACGTGGACACGATCATCTTCGCCACCGGATTCCGGGCCACCGACATGCCGATGGCGCAACGGATCCGTGGTCGACAAGGACGTGCGCTCGCCCAGGATTGGCAGAAGGGTGGTGCTCAGGCATATCTGGGCACCACCGTGTCCGGCTTCCCCAATCTGTTCCTGCTCACCGGTCCGAACAGCGGATCGGTGCATAATTCAGTAGTGGTGGGAATCGAAGCTCAGGTGCGCTATGTGCTTGACGCCCTGCGGGTGATGGCAAGGGAAAGAGTCACTACGGTGGACGTCCGGCCGCACGCTCAAGAAGCATTCGTGCGCGAGGTGACGAAGCGCACGGCGAGCACGGTATTGGTGAAGGGGGGCTGCCATAGCTGGTTTCTGGACCAGGCAGGCCGCAATACCACCGTGTGGCCCTGGTTCACCGCCCGCTTTCAGTGGCTGACGCGACGCTTCGACGTCAAGAACTACGTGCTGACCTCCCCGTAAGTCAGCAGCTCGACCGGCTCGATACCCTCCTCGGCGGGCAAGGGGAAGCCGAACACCTGCGCATAAAAGCTGAGCTCACCATCCAGAGCACGGCGGATGTTCTCCGCACGCCGAAATCCGTGCTGTTCACCCTCGAACGGCAGGTACGCCACTGGTACACCCTTCGCCCGCAACGCGTCGACGATCATCGTCGACTGGTCCGGCGGAACCACCTCGTCCTCCAGACCCTGCAACACGATCAACGGCCGGGTGAAACGGTGCACCTGATTGATCGGCGAGCGCGCCACGTAGACGTCGCGCTGCGCCGGGTACTTTCCGATCAGTCCGTCGAGGTAGCGGCTCTCGAACTTGTGGGTGCCTGTGGCAAGCGCCTCCAGATCGGCCACTCCGTAGTGATCGGCACCAGCGGTGAACGGGGTATCCTCCCGAGCCAGCGCGGCCAATGTGGTGTAGCCGCCCGCGGAACCGCCCCGGATGCATAGCCGCTCGACGTTCACTCGGCCCTGGGCGACCAGCCATTGGGCAGCGGCGATGCAATCGGCCACGTCGATCACACCCCAGGCACCGCGAAGCAGCTCACGATAGGTCCGGCCGTATCCCGTCGAGCCGCCATAGTTCACATCGACAACGGCGAAACCACGGCTGGTCCAATATTGGACGGCGACGTTCAACACCGGCATCGCCGTGGCGGTCGGCCCGCCGTGGATCATCACCACCAGTGGCGGCAGCGCTCCGGGCGGTCCGCGGTACGCGGGATTCGCGGGCGGATAGAACAGGCCATGAGCAGACCTGGTCTTGCCGAAGGTATCCACCGAAGGGAAGTCGATCGGCTCCGGCACGGACAGGTAACCGGGATCCACGCCGAGTTCGCGAGCCGGTCGCAATGGCACCACACGCACTGCTGAACCTGTCGGCCCCGGCAACTCGACCCGGTACACCGCAGGCTCCGTCGTCGGTGTCGCCGCGACCACGATCACCGCATCGTCCCCGGCGCGGCGCACCATCGAGACCATGGAGAACGGCACCGGCAGGTCGGTCACCGCTCCGTCCGCCAGTCGCACCGCGAGTCCGTCGTAACCATCGGACCAGCGGGCGAAGACCACCCTGTCTTCACCGTCCGAGGAGAGCACCACGTATCGCGACGAGCCCAGTCCCCATCCGGGCTCACCGATCTCAGCCGGTATCTGCACCATCGACGTGATCTCACCGCCAGGTGTCCACCGGTACAGGTTCCACCAGCCGGTGCGGTCGCTGATAAACCACAGCGAGCCATCGGGCTGCCAATTCGGCTGGGAGACCGACTCCCCCGGTCCTCCTGCCACCACGGTCTCGACGCCGCTGGCCAGCTCACGCACCGTGAGTACGGTGTCGTCCCAGGGCATGGACGGGTGATCCCACGAGATCCAGCACAGCGCGCCCCCATCGCCGCGAAACCGCGGACTGGACACGAAGTCCGGACCGGAGACCAGCACCTCCGGCGGTACCGGTGCCTCGTCCAACTGTGGATGCGCGGGCAGCCGGACGATCTCGTTGCGGACATCCGCCGCGCCCTGACCACCGGGTGGATGGTGCTCGCGGACGCAGACGATCCACTCCCCATCCGGGCTCAGCTCGCCGTCGGCGTACCGGTCGCCCCGCGCTACCTCCGGCTCCGGAGTGATCGGGAGCGGTGCCGCGACACGGTGAGTATCAAGGCCGCGGGTCTCAAGGCGATACAGCCTCTGGTCGGTCCACTCGGTGAACCAGACCACGCCGTCGCGCACCCACCACCCCGCGCCGCCGTACTCGTGCACGGCGGTGCGCGCGTTCATCCCGCCCGGCAACAGGTCCTCGGTGGTCCCGTCCGCCGCGCGGCGGACCAGCTGGATCCGGCCACCATCCGTCGCACGCCCCTCCGACCACACCACGTCGGCCCCATCCACCCACACCTCGCGGAGCCGCACGGCCGCGGATACCACCAGCTCAGACGTGATCGGCGTCGGCCACGACCCGAACGGCAACACAGCGACAGGGCGCTCCGGATCCGGCACCCCACCCACGCTAGCAACACCTCCGGCGTGTCATCAGGGCAGGATACCGGACGATCACAAATAGTCAGTGACCCATTCCACGGTCTTGAACTCTGCTAGGGATTTCCCAATTCTTGCCATAAGTTCGGTGACGTCGGTGGCGTTGGCCGATGCCTCGAAGACTCTGCGTCTGGCTCCGTTGCCGTCGCCCGTAATCATGATCTCGACCCTGATGATCTGATCATCACTTTTCGCCATCTGACCCTTCGCGGTCTTTTAGGGACCTCGCGTCCAGTTCATCGCTGGCGTCGCTCTTGCTGTCGGTTTTGCCTTCGTGCGTTGCCCTGACAGCGTACCGCAGTCGCCAAGTGCCAGGCTGGCAGTCCGTGACGACCAGAAGATCGATAGCGCGGGGGTAGGGGATTTCATTGCTACTCTCCTTATCCTTGACCTCCCACTGGCCATCGTTGCGCGTTTCGAGGGAGAGTGTTGTATGGTGCTTATCTATGGAGCCGGTACAGACCGCGAAAGCTGGACCGCGGATGATCCTGCCGGACGTAACGGTTGGTCGATACGGATCGGCAAATTTCACTCTGCATCTTCCGGTCGTTGGGCTGTCTGTGATTGAGGCACACGCCACTATCGTGCAGAGCACCAGAAATACGAGCGCTAATAACTCCAATCGCCTCAGGCGTCTGACTCCTCCTCGCTTCCGATAGCATTTTACGCACATCCCTACCACGACCCAGTCGACGATGAGGCGTCGGATAGTACACCAAAGGGGTATTACCAAGAAGTCGAAAGCGAGGGTCATTATCGAGATACAGCAATGGTGTTATCAGGATCATCGAGCCACACGGTTTGGGTATCGGGAGTGAGAGTGAGTCCGTAGCGAGTTCGGGTTGGGCGGCCGTGTTCGGTCCACCACGTGTAGGCGGTTTCGGCTTCGTCCCAGAGTCGGCGGGGTCCGTGCTGGCGCACGGGGAATCCGCCGTCGTCGGTGTGGTCGGGGGTGACCTGCACGGTGGCGGCTGAGTCCGTGCTGACGTCGTAGAGCAGCAGCTCGTAGGTGCCGGGTTGGTCGTCGTCGTGGGCCACCGAGGACTGTACGTCGGTCAGGAACAAGCCGAGGGTGAACTCGCCGTCGGGATCGAGAGTGACCTCGGCCGGGGAGACCGCGGTCAGCGACTCGATGGCCGAGATGGAATGCTCGACTAGCTCGGCGAGCCGTGTGGCGCCGAGCGGGGTCCGCTGACTGCGCAGGCGCATAAACGCCACCGCATCCACTCTCGGCCACCGACCAAGATCTTTCCAGCGCCACCGTCGGCTCGATTGGCTTCGCACCGGGTCGTCAACGGGGTGTAGTCGGAGAGGAGCGAGAACTCACTGTGATCAATTACGTGAGGGCAGCGGAGTATCACCCAGGTGACTTGACGCGGCGTGACGATGCTCGGCGCGCATTACCTCGATCACGGCCAGAGGGTGCCGTGCTACCTGCCCGAGGCCGTCCGTCGGGTGGCTGACGCCGAGCTGACCGAACTGCTCGACACTGTGTTGGCGGGGTCATCGAGCCAGACCATTTGGTCATCAGGAGTGACTGTCACACCGAAACGGGTGTGGGCGGGTCGGCCCGCGTCGCGCCACCAGCGGTAGGCGGATTCGACCTCATCCCACAGCCCACGCTGACCGCGCTGATGAACCTGATGGGAGCTGCCCCCGAGCTCGACCACCACCCGGGCAAGCGACTGCCCATCAGATAACCACACCGCGTGCTGGCCGTCCGCCACGTCTTCTTCGACGTGCACGCGACAATCCGGCACGTGCAGTCCGACCGCGAATAAGCCGTCGAAACTGGCCACGGCCGCACCGATCTCGGACGAACTCAACATCGTCTTGCTGGAATCGGCGCCATCGAGGTCCTCATCGTCCACCCAGCAGGGTCCGCGTTGCGTCCGCAACCGCATGAACGCCAGATTTCCCCCGAACCGGCCTGTCGCTGTATTGCCATCGCCGACCCGCAACCGTAGCTGCGTTCCATTGTGATAAGAGGTTCCCCAGGGTGTCACGATCAGCCCGCCTTGGCGTGTTTGGGTCACCCATGCGCCGGGAACATCGCGGCGCACTGCTGCGGTGGACAGGATCCGGTCATACGGCGCACCCGGCGCGTAGCCGGCCACCCCATCTGTGATAATCACCGATACTCGATAACCAGCTCGCTGCAGTGCGGTCTGTGCCGCAGCCGCCAGTTCGGCGTCGATCTCCACGCTCACCACCCGGCCGGTTTCCCCGACCCGCTTGCTCAGCAGTGCCGCGTTCCATCCGGTGCCGGTGCCGATCTCCAGCACCGCCTGCCCCAGGTGAATGTCAAGAGCACTCAGCATGTCGGCGACGATCGAGGGCTTGCTACATGAACTGGACGGACTGCGGCCCACCGAGCCAGGGGGAGTGCGGCCGTCATCGACCTGGGTCACCACCGCATCGTCGGCCGCGACGAGTTCTCCCCAGCGTCTCGGATTCTCCGACCTGCACACCGCGACATATCCATCCACCTGCTCGTCCTCGACCCAGATCAGTTCGGGGATGAACAGCTCGCGAGGAAC
>JBOHHE010000047.1:0-16540 GCA_050700355.1 Pseudonocardiaceae bacterium | reverse complement strand
ACAAACCGGTGAAATAGACGACGTAGAACGACGCGACGTACATGCCCAGCGCCATCAACGGGTGGGTGGACATTCGCACCACCCAGGAATGGGTGAACGCCTGCAGCCACTCCCGCGGTCCCGGTGGATTTCCCGCGCCCGCGGGAGGCAATGCCCGCAATGCCAACGTCACCGGCCCGCCGAGGACGAGCAGGATGGGAGCCAGCATGGACAGCAGCATGTGCACGCCCATGTGCACGCTGAACATGGCCATGGAATAACGGCCGATCCCCGACGAGGTGGCCACCAGGATGATCGCGCATCCGCACAACCAGGCCACCGTACGGCCCACCGGCCAGTGATCTCCGCGCAGCAGCAGCCGACGCACTCCGGCCAGATAGACAGCGGCCAGGACCATGGCGGCGACCCCGAACACCAGGTCCAGCCGCCAGTCCAGGATCAGCCGCGCCACCGTGGGCGACCCGCTCAGGTCGTAGCCCAGCAGTACCTCGGTGCGGCTGAGCTGGGTGAGTGCCCCAGGGGGGGGTGAGGTCCGGGCCAGCGCCACCGCAAGCCCGATCGTCGCGAACATCACCAGCAGCTCACCACCGCCCAGGCGCAGCAGAGCCGAGCGGTCGCCGCGCTGCACCGCCGCCACCGCGCCACGACGGTGCCACCAGCCGAACCCGCCCAGTACCACCAGCGCGGTGACCTTGCCCAGCACCAGTAGCCCGTAGGTGCTCAGTAACTGGTCGGGGGCGACCCGGACCAGCGCGTTGATCACCCCGGAGGCGGCCATCACGATCCAGCAGATCAGCGCCAGCCGGGAGAACCGCCGAGCGGCCAGCCCGCTGTGTTCACCGCAGCGGGCCACATGGGCCAGCAAGGCGACCAGCCCGCCGACCCACAACGCAGCGGCCACGAGGTGGTAGAGCAGGCTGCCGGTGGCGATGTCGTGGTCACCACCCGCCGAGGAGTGCCCGCTCAGCGCCACCGGCATCAGCCCGAGAACGGACAAGGCGAACAGCCACACCACCGAACCCCAGGTCAGCGCCGCCCAGCAGAATCCGGCTACCACCAGCGCGATTCCCGCCGTAAGCGCCCAGGCTCCGGTCTGGGACACCTCGGGCGCCAGATTCGCCAGCAGCCGTGGTTCCAACACGTCGGTCACTGGGCGACCGACCGCGTCCGCCGCGGTCAGCGGCACCATCAGCGCCGCGCTCAACGCCCAGATCAGCCCGGTGATCCGGGCCAGGCGCACCGCCGCGTAACCTCCGGCGTCGAGGTAGCCCGACGCTTGCGGCGGTACCAGGAACGCGGCCAGCAGCAGTGCACCGATCGTGACCACCGCAGCACATTGAGAGAGCACCCGCACCGCAGGCAGCCCAGCCCGGGTCAACAACCCCGGGTCGGGCAGCCCCAGTGCGGTCAGCCGGTCACCACCCAACGCGATGACGAGCCCAGCGCCCACCGCCATGGCCAGCACCACCGCGACCGTGACCAGCACCCCGAATCCACCGCGCGGCGGGCTGTCGGGACGGCTGGGAGCGTCGACGGTCACGGGGACCAGCGTAGGTGGTCACAGCGATGACGCGGGGGAACCTAAGTAGGTCAGAGGCCGAGGCCAGCGTTGTGGCAGCAGCTGTGGGCCATCACTGTGCCGTTCGGAGTGATCAGCCTGTCGCTCGCCGGGATCGTCGTGGCCGCGCTGTGACCGGCGAACCGAGCTTACGTGTCAGCCGCCGCGGCGCCGCGTGGAGTACTGCTTCTGGTTCGGCACCACACCGTGGGTGCGCCCGGCAGTGGACTTTCCGTTCCGCAGCGGCGGTACTCCGGACTTGTTGCCCCGCCGCTCGCGCCGGTTGGGCACGGGCAGGTCGGTGTTGTCGTTGTCGTGCTGAGGTTCGGCGTGCTTCGCCATGGGAATCTCCTCAAAATCGCCATGCTCGGGCGGTGATTGCGCTCGCATCCGAGCCCACTAGCCAGCCCGAACCCACCAGGCCCGGGGGCATCACCAGATAGGGAGTTCGGCGCCGCCCGCTGCACCACGGCCCGGCGCGCACGCGCCTGTAGGCACGGCAAGAGATCTCAGCTGATCATGCCGACGACGTTAGCAGCGGGCATCCCATGTCGCACCTGATTTTCGGGCGGACTCGAGCGGCCGAACGCCCTGGGTGGTGTTGCCTACCGCAGACCTGGAGAAGCAATGCACCGGGCCGAGTCCATCGGCCGCAGAATCGGCAGCAAGCTCCCCATCATTGGACTGGGCATTACCGCAGCCGGCATCGGCTATGACATCTCCCAGGGCAAACCGGCCGGTAAGGCAATCATTTCGGGTGTCGGCGGAGCGCTTGCGGCAGCAGGTACCGGCGCCGCGATCGGAACGGCGATCGGTGGACCGGTGGGAACAGTCGTCGGCGCGGTCGGCGGCCTTGCCGTAGGAGTAGTGACGAGTGGCGTCGTCGACTGGGGATACGATCAACTCCCGCAAGGTGTCCGGGACGGTATCGAAAACGGGGTCGAGACCGTCGGAAACGCCATCGGTGATGCCGGCGAGGCAATCGGGAGCGGTGCCAAGAAGGTTTGGGACTCCATCTTCTAGCGTCAAGGGTTGGTGACGATGCACCCAGGGCGACGAGCTGAGGAAAGCGTGGCCGGAATGAATAAATCCACGGAGGGCGATACTCTGCTGCCGTGGCCTGAGCAATGGCCCGCGCCCCGGCCCAAGCTCTGGATAAAGCTGACCGCCGGATATCTGGGTGCTCTCACGCTGCTGGCTGGTGGACTAGGGTCGTGGGCACTACTGTCCGGACAGCCTGGACCTGCGATTTTCTTACTGGGTGGCGGCGCCTATCTCGGCCTTGTGACGGTGCTGAGCGTGTGGCTGTTGCGTACTCGTCGACGCCTGTCGCCGAGAACTGTCACATTGCATACGACGGGCTCCGCCGAGGACGGTGTGCTCATTGCCTACTCGGGTTGGCTGTACCGTTGGCTCGCGACAATGATGCTGCTGACTTTCGCCGTGCTCGCCGGTATTGTGCTGAGTGGGCTGACCGGGTGGGTGATACCTCCGTTCACCTCACCACCGGGCGTCGTCTCTGTAGTCCTCCTGAGCGCCACTGAACTGTACTGTCTGTGGATTCTCCTCGAAATGGCCAGCGGGCAACTGGCACATGGCCGGGTCGCGCTCAGCCCCCAAGGAATCCACCACCGTAGCTTGACCTTCGAGCACGGCGTACCCGGGTACGCCGTGAATGCGGTGTCAGCCGAGGACCTCAACGGACCCGTGATCGTGGCGAAAGCTTTCCCCTCCGACCACACTCGAGTACGCAAGACGAGCTGGGTGGGAAAGCAGCAGGAATTTCAGTTGTTGCCCTACCTGGCGGTGCGCGGCCGATCACTTGCGGTGGACCCAGCTGTGCTGTACCACGCCTTGCGGTACTACCATGCCCATCCTGAAGACAGGCCGGAGCTGGCCACCGATGCGGGCGTACGATGAATCCGGAACGGAAACCTCTTGGGCTAGGCGACTCAAGGGCATGGCATGAGTTGCGAAGTTGATTAAGAGTGCGCTACGGCTGCTGGCGATGGTCCACGACGGTGCCGGCGGATACGAGATTCTCGGCCCGGTCCGGCTGATCCTGGCCTGTCGCCGTAGCCGCTTCGCCCCGCCCCGGTCACCGTCGGCATCCCAAGGTCGAAGGCCCACTCGATCCAGACAGCGAGTGAGGTCGGCCCCGTGCCACTTGACTGTGGTTGTCAGTCGTAGCAATCATGTGGATTACTCCGGGAGTGGATGTGCCGGGATCCACTGGTGCGACGACAGGTGGAGCGAGCGGTGTGCGTAACCGGGCACAGGTCATTCTCTGTTGAATAGGTGGAGCAAGCCCGGGAGCACTCGATCCTCTGCGAATTCCTGCACCTCCATTTGGGCCAAGGAATCGACATTCAGCCGAGCACGCCAGGATGTGGCCAACGCCAGTTCCCGCAGCCGGGCGACGCCTTGCCAGTCCGTACCATCGAGCAATTTCTCTCCACTGACCTGTGCGTGCTGGATGGCGATCTTGTCCCAGGCATCCAGGTAGGACGTGAGATCATTGACACGCTCGAATCCCTCGGTGTCGCCGGCGTAGCGAGCACGGGGATCGAGCAGGTGCAGCGTGGGTTCCAGGTGGACACTGCCGAGCCCGAGCGGACGACCCCGGCCGAGCTTGTGCGCGCTGACCGGGTTGTTCGGGCCGGCGCCGGGTGCATTGGCCAGCAACACGGCGCGCAGCAGCAGCCCGACCTCCGCTTGGGACAGGTTGGTGAACCGCACCCGGCAGCGGAACACCAGGCCGGGTCGCAGCGGCACGATGTCGGACTCCCATTCCTTGAGCGCATCCTCGGAAGGGGGGAGCACGGGCGGATTCTCGTCGCCTCGGCGGTGCGGGTAGAGCTTGAAGCCGCGCGGCTCGGTGACGTGACCGTTCGCGTCGCCGTCGAAGTCGCGCAGGTCGAGCGCCCGGTTCGGGTGCGGTTGGGTCAGGTACAGGGCGTAGCTCTGCCGGTTCGGGGCGAGCAGGCCGACCCGGATCGGGTCCAGTTCGCTCGCCGCCGACCCGTTCGGTGGGTCCAGCAGTACCGCGTGGCCAGCGGTGATCCGACGGCGGATCGCGGTCGTCCCGATGACGTCACCGAACAAGCCCTGGCAGACGTCGAGCGGGTCCGCCGCGCGCCGCAATCCCTCGGGAAGCAGGTCGCTCAACTTCTTGGTGTAGGACATTCGGTACCCACCCGCCCGCCCGAACGACGTCACCTGGGTTAAGTCGTCGGGGTCGGACTCATACCACACCGGGTCGCCACAAGCCAGCCTGCCCTGCTCCGGGCGCTGGCCGTTCTGCTCGGGAAACGCTTTCTCCTGCCAAGCGGTGATCTGGTCGGCACTGTCAATCGACTTGAACAACTCGTCGCCGATTTCCAGCCGAGTTTTCGGAGCGCCCTTGGTAGGATGCGGGAAAATGTACTCGTTATGCCTGAAGTTGCCGGTGGTGCCGGTCAACACCAGTATGCCGGTACGAGCGGTGCCGATGCGTAGCACTTCACGGATCTCATTGCCCGGTGGCACCGCATCGGCCAGCCAGTGCGGCGACGTATGGTCTTTCTTGGCATTCTGGAGGCGTTGACGGAACCGGCCGACCTTCGCGTGACCCTCTTTGTCGGCAGAAGCGATGCTGACCACGACATTTACTCGGTGGAATAACTTGTCGACCTTGGTGAGCAGCTCGCAGGTAAGGAAAACGACCTCGCGACGCACCCACTCGGCGTTCTGCTGCGGGTTGTACTCGATATCTTGGTCTGGCTTGTGCCATGTCGCGCCGGGGACCAAGTCGGCGATGAGGGGATGGCGGACCTTGTAGGGCGCATGGGCGGGAAACCTCACGAAGAACGTGTGGCGGTCCTTAACAACCTGGTCGATCGCGTGGGTGTCCAGTGCCTCGATGTACCAGTGGGGCTGGCCGTCTTTCATCTCTCGGCGCAGGAAGCCCGCAGTACGAGACATCTCAGTGGCCTTGGTGCCGCCGTTGCGCAGCTGGGCGTAGCGCGCGCCACGCCGCTGGCTGGCGGGGCTCTCCTTCGTGGTGGCGGGCTGGCGCATCCACAGGGTGGGGTCCCAGATCAGGTTAGGGCGGGCGTAGGACAGAATGCGGATCATCGTGTCCAGCAGGCCGTTGATGCTCGATCCAGGGATGACCGGCGAGCCGTCCGGGGTGAGCCGGAACGACCGCAGTGCCGTGCCTGCCGGGGGTTCGGTCCACCTGGTGCCGGGGCTGGGCAGCATGGCCGGGCCGATGAACAGCCGGGTCAGCGTGGTGAGGTCCAGGTCCACGTACCCGGTGTGCAGGTCGGGCAGGTAGCGGTCGTGGCACTCCCACGGCTGTACGCCCTGGGGTAGCAGTATGGAGGCTGGCAGCACCTGCTGCGGCAGCCGGACGAAGTTGTACGGGGCGGTCGCCACGCGATCACCGCGTGGGCGGCCGTGTTCGGTCGTGGACCTGGCCACTACGTGCCTTTCTGGTCGGTTCGGTCGAAGCGGACACAGCGTGAGCACGCCACGCGGAGCTGTCCGGTGTCGGGGTGGGAGGCCAGGTAGTCACGCACCACCAGGCACAGGCCCTCGCCGGTCCAGGCACGGGGCACGACGTGGGTGCGCCCGCCACGCGTAGTCACCCGATGGAAGTCGCCCCCCACCGACTCGGCGCGACCCGCCGCGAGCAGCAGCGTCCGGTCGAGGGGCGCGGTCAGGTCGTCGACGGGCCACGGCCGGCTGTCGGTGAGCGCGCGGCCCCGCCAGCGCCCCTCGGGGGTGGCGCGCAGCAGCGTCTCACCGTGCTCGCCGAAGATCCGCACGGTATGTAGGGTGTCAGCGGCCAGCGTGCCCACCCCGTCAGCGGTGACGTCGGTCGAGCGCACCCAAGTGTCATCGGACGGGCAGTGGTAGCCGGTGATCAGACCGTCCCGGGCGGCGGCGTACAGCCAGGCGGTCGGGCCGGGCAGGTGCTGCTCAGGCAGTGCGGCGCCGGTCACCACCGCATCGACCAGGTCGCGGGCGTCCGGCTCGGTCAGCAGGGTGACGGTGGCGTGGTGCGGATCGGTCACCGGGTGTCCTCCTTCGTCGGGACCAGCGCACAGGCCAGTTCGGTCGACCAGGCGCGCAGCGGCGACACAGAAGCCCGCAGCTGCTGGACGGTCCACCCGCGGCCGTCGATGGTGAGGGTGTCGTCGGCCAGGCGGAGCTGACCATGGCCCGCACCGATCGCACCGCCCACGGTGGCCAGGCCTTCGTGCAGGTCGAGCAACACGTGAGTGAGCAGCGCCCGGTCGGCGGCGGTGGGCGCGGCGACGGTGAGGGTCACCCCGCCCGCGCCGCCGACGGCCACCTCGTCACACACCAGGTGCCCTTCGGTGACGTGCCCGTCGAGCCGTTCCAGGCGGATCCGGGTGATCCGCGCCCGGGTGGCGCCCACGAGCACCGGCTCGGTGATCGCCACCCGGCCCGCGCGGGGCGAGGCCACCCCCGGCTCAGGCTCACTGCCCCACAGGCCGGTGAGCACCCGGTTCCGGGCCCTGCAGGCCGGACACGACGCCTCCGGGGTGCACGAGCACGGCCCCGCCAAGGCGGACAGCACTCGGCGGCCAGCTGCGCGCATCGCGTCGAACAACGACGAGCCCTGCACCACCGCACCCTCGGCATTGAACCGGTGCGCATGATCGGGCGGGTGCTCACCGGATAGGTCGGTGGGCCGGTCACGGATCAGCAGGGTGCCGTCGATGGTCGCGCCAGCCGTTACGGGTCGCCGCAGGGTCAGCGTGGCCTGGAAAATAGCCGTGTCGCGCTGGTCAGGGTGCGGGGTCAGATCCAGGGGATCTCCAGACCATGCGGCGCGCACCGCGTCGGCGAGGAGGTCGTGCGAGGAGGTGGCGGTGTCCTCCCGGTCGGTGGCCCGGCGTTCCGGATAGGTCGGCACCCGCCAGTGCTGCCAACCTTGGTCGGTGCTCGGGTCCAGTCGCCGCGCCACCCATCGGTCGGCGTGCACCACGCCGTTGCCGGTGGCGGTACGCCTGCCGAAACGCACGCCGCCGACCCGCAGACCGTCCGCGGCGGACACCAGCTGCCGCAGCAAGCCCAGTTCGCGCCCGGCGTGGTCGATCACGAGCTCGAACGACACCACGAATCGGGCGCCCGCGAGCAGAGCCTCGCTGGTGAACAGCGCACCGGTGCGGGCCACAGCCCTGCCGGGGTCCAGCGTGACGCCAGACCGTAGCTGGGTCTGGGGCCTGCGGCCCGGAACCGCCGGGATCCGGCCTGCTGTCTTCTCTGTGTTTGCCGAGGGTTCCTCGACGGTGGCGTCGAACACGGTCAGCGGGCTGCTGGTGTCCTCCTCCTCCGCACCGCCGAACAAGGCGCGCACGTCCTGATGCTCGGTCCGATTCGGCTCGCCCAGCCGGGCATTCGGGTGCTGGGCGGGATAGCCCTGGAGCCGGTGGTCGAGTTCGTGGCGCAGCACTCCGGCCACGGTCGACCCGCGTAGCTCGACCCGGCCGGTGTCCGGGTCACGGTGCAGCACCAGGTCCACCGGTTCGTCGTCATCGCTGCCGCCGATCCGCAGGTCGGATCGGATGGTGAGGACACAGACGAACTGCCATACCGCGTGCACCGGCCGGAAGCCGCCGACACCCGCGAAGTCGGCGAGCACGGCGTCGAAGGTCGGCGCCGGTTCGGTCCGGATATCGGTCATGCCGCGTTCTCCTTGGCGTTGCGGGCGACCTGCCGGAACCACTCGTCCAGGAAGCGGACGCCGAGCGGCGCGGCGTGTTCGCGCAGCCACTGCTCGGCGGCCTGGTCGTCCACCTCGGACTGGGTGAGAATCCGGGCCTTGACCTGCCGGGTCAGACCGAGTAGGTCGGTGCCGTCGGGGTTGAACAGCAGCGCCTCCGGGCTGGTGGCCAGCTCGGTCAACCAGACGCGCAAGGCGATGCGGGAGCGCCCTGGGAGGGCGATCAGCGCGGCGTCCAGGTCACGGGCCGCTTTGTCGGCCAACCCGGTCAGCAGGGTGGACAGCCCGCTCAGGGCTTGCCGGGCCTGATCGACCCGGCGGACGTCCCCGGTCACGTGCAGGGTGTCCCGGAGCCTGCCGAGCAGGCTGGGCGAGGGCACGTTCCGGCTCTCCTCGGCCGAGCGCACCGCCGCGTCGCGCAGCGTCAGATCCAGACGCTGCCAGCAGAGCGTGTCGGTGGCCACTTCGAGTATCTGGTCGACGAGGGCGGCATCGACGGGTTGGTCCGTCTGATCCTCCGTGGGTCGCGGCTTGATCGTGTGCGACTGAAGTGCCCATGCCGGGGGCGGGTGAAACACCAGGAAGGCGCCGTAGCCGTCGATCCAGTGGTCTCCCAGCGGTTGCCGTTCGACGGCCAGGATCTGTTCCGCGATCTGTTCGGGAGTGAGACCGTCGGGCGCGGTGACCTCGCAGCGCACCACTGATCCGGGCGCCGCGGCCCACTCCTCGGGCAGGAAACCACGCCAGGTGGCGTTGTAGCCGCCGGTGAGCTGGGGAGCCGTCCACACCGACCGCACCCGGACCAGACCCGCGAACCGCTGCGTCACCGCGGCCCCGAGCGCGTCCGGATGGTACTCACCGGTATCCGGATCGACCACCAGCGCCGGGGCGAGCAGCAGGACCCACACATCCTTCCCCGGCGCGAACTCGGGCAGCCGGACGTCCACCGCGCGGTCCACCATGTCCCCCACAGTCAGCAGCGCGTCGCCACCGTGCGCGGTGTCCTTGGCCCGACCCAACCCGATCCGAACGCCGTCTTTGCGGTGCTCCTCCATCCCGAGCAGGTCGAACAACAGATCGTCGAGCTGATCCTCGGTGTCGGCAGCGACCCGCCACCAGGCTCGGAACTCCTGTCCGGCGGCGAGCGCGGAGACGTGGAACGGACCACCGGTGCGTTCGGTCGGACGGCCTCGGGCCCGGTCCCGCTGGATCCGGCCCTGGCCCACCCGAGTCACCCAGACCCAGTGAGCGAATTCGCCGGAGGGCTTGACGGCCACCAGCTCACCATCTGGCTTGGACAGACCGGGGACGAGCTGACGGGCCGGATCACTGAGATCGAACATCTGCCCCGTCTCACGGCATACCCGCAGGCACAGCGGAAGCGGCAGGCAGACCTGGTCGTCGGAGGTGAGCGGATGCGCGGCGGTGAACGACACCGCGCCGGAGAGCACGATCCGGTCGTGCACCTCGTCCGCGACACCCAGGCGGCGCAGGGTGCGCGACACCATGCCGCGTAGAGCTCGCCCAGTCAACGCGGGGGTGGAGCGGGCCGAGTTTCCGGCGGGCGGCCCGTCGGGGAGCACAGCGTTCTCGCGCAGGGTGATGGTGATCGGGACATAGCGGACGGGCATTACGACCCTCTCTGATCGAGCCGGGCGAGCGCGCGGGTGGCCGTCGGGTCACCGTCGAGCGTGGCGGTGACCAGCCCACGACCCCGGGTGCCGCCGAGGCCGATCTGGTGCAGTCCCAGTACGGCGCGGGCCAGGCAGGTCAGGTCGGTGGCGGTGGGCTCGGCCAGCCAGCGCAGCTCGGCCACGAACGTCAGTCCGGGCCGCACGGCACGAACATCGCGTCTGCTCCCGTGCCGGGGTGCGCCGGTCGCGTCGATCGCCGTGGTGGTGACCACGGTGGTGAAGGCATCCAGTGCCTCGTACTTGGTGAGCCGACTTCCGACGACGGCCGAGCGCACTACTCGATCGACGCGGGTGGGCAGCCGCGCATCGCGCACGGACAGCACCCGGATGTCCTCGTGCGCTCCGGTGCGACCGAACAGTCTGGTAGCCGCGCCGGCCAGCTCCGGGTAGGCGGGCAGGAACTCCAGGCACACCTCACCGAGCCGGGCGTTGAGGGTGCTGCGGCGCAGTCCCGGCAGGCCGTCGTCATCGTGATGCACGTCGATATCGACGCCACCCCAGGGCGTGTGGCCACCAGCGGAGGTCATCGGCCGCTCGACCAGCAGGTGCAGGGCTTCGGGGCGTTCGGTCACCGCTGCACCTCCGACTCGGTCGCGGGCGAGAGGTGCACATGCCGGTCCAGGAGGTCGACGGCGTCGAATACCAGCGCGGACCACTGGGGGTGATCGGTAGGCAAGGTGATGTGGCCGTGGATATGGGCGGTCTCGGTGAGCAGTTTCCCGGCCTCCCGGTGGGGCTGGTCGACCTGGCGTTCGACCAGGGGGCCGAGCCGGGACCGCAGCCACGTTCGGCGCCGCGACCACGGCACGGTCCCCGGCTTCGACTGGGGCGGCGGATGCTCGCCCCGCAGGCTGGTCGGCACGTCCGGATCGAGGAATTCCCTCAGCAGGGTGCGGAAATCGCTTTCCGAGTAGATCCGGGCGCCGTCGGTATCGAGGGTGTCGACAGTGTGGTCACCCCGATGCCAGCTCACGTGGCATTCCTGTGCCCGGTTGCCCGCAACCCGCTCTCTGGCCCGGGACTTGGCGGCTCCGCACAGCTTGCCGGCCATCTGCTGCGCGGCCGAGAGCGGATAGCCGCTGGACACCACCGCGAGCCCGGCGCAGGCGGTGAGCCGCTCGCCTTCGGCCAGGAACCCGAGCTCTCGTAGCTTCGGCGGTGGATTACCGGACTGTGCCAGGTAGTCGAAGGCGGCCAGCACCACCGACCAGGCGAGCCGGCCGTCGCAGAGCACGGTCAGGTCGTCCCCACCGACCAGCACCGGACGCACCGGCAGCATGATCATGCCCTGGGTGCGGGACTTCGGGGTGTCCTCGAAGGACAGCGGAAAACCCAGCCGGGCGGGACGTCCGGTCAGTGTCGGGCCGGTGGGATCGACGGCTGCGCTCACCGTGGTGACGATGTGCCGGGCCAAACCGGTCATGAAAGCGTCGATCGCCTCCTCCGCGGCGCGGATCACCGCGAGGTCCACCTCTGCCGGCAGTGACCTCAGCCAGGTGGCCATCCGGGTGCCCAGCCCGTCAAGATCGAGGTGCACCACCCCGACCATGCTGCGGGTGCCGGTGGACCGGCCCAGCTCATCGACCTGGGTGGGAAAGCCGAATCGTGTGCGATCGCCGTGGTCCAGCAGTTCGGCGGCGAAGCGCGCCCCCCGGGTGCGGCCGAGCTCGCGCGTGGCGACCACGGCGGCGGTCACCCGCTCCGGCTGCGGGCCGGAACCGCCGCGCGCCGGGTCGTGCAGCCGCTCGGCAGGCAGCCCGGTCACCGCACACGGCTCGGTGATGGTCAGGCCCGCGATGCCCGCCCGGCCCGCCCACCCACCGGCCACCCGGATGGCTCGGTCGGCCAGCACATCGCTCAGGACCGCGGCGACCGAACCGGTCACCGGGACCAGGGTCATCACCGGGTCCAGCTCCCGGCACTGCCGCAGCAGCCGGCCGCTGTAGCGGCCGGCGAATTCGCGCGCGGTGGACTCGTCGGGGCACAGCACCACGCAGTGCCCGCCCGCCGCGGAGATCACCTGGACGCCGGGCTCGGCTGCGTCGGCCAAGGGGCCTTCGCGTGGATCGGCGACATGGCGCACCATCGCCGAGCGTCCCACCACATCACGCAGTTGCGCGGAGGCGAACACGAAACGCTGAATGCCTCGCAGGTCGGTGTGCACCACATGTCCGGTATGGACCAACTGAGTCGTCACGCGGTCATCCACTCCACCAGTTCGGCCAGTTCCGCATCGTCGTGAATCACGTCCTCGGCATCCGCCCGGCACAGCACCCGGGGTGGGAACGGTCTGCGGACCAGAGCGCGCAGCCTGCCGTTTTCCAGGGTCGAGAGAGCCCGGTCGCGATCCTGGCTGGTGACGAACAGGCTGCGCGCGATGTCCCCGCCCAGCGCGGCCACCAGAGCGTCGACGAACATCGCCTCGCCCAGCCCCTTGTCCTTGCCCATACTCGTCAACTTGCCGTGGGCGTACAGCCCGATCAGCCGGTTTCCCGCGATCAGCACCGCGCATCGCGGCAACCAGTCACGGTTCTGCTCGTACTCCCCGGGCCGGAACAGTTTCGGCCGCACCAGGATCCGGTCATCCCCGGCACCGTCGGTCAATCTGCGCATCACCTGCCCGAGCAGCCGCTCACTCGGATGATCACTACCGACGAATTCGCTCAGGTCGTCCAGATGACCGAACTCGACAGCGCCCGGCATTCGGCAACTCAGGTTGAGCAGCCCTTGAATGCTGGTGTTGAGCTTGGCCAGCTTTTTTGGCTTATCGTTTCGCCAGCGGCGCTGACCGGTCCAGATGTCGCTGTAGCAGAGCCGCACGTCGCCCTGGGCGACCGCGTTCGCCGCCAGGTAACCGGCCACACTCACCGCTTTGGTGCCGCCGGTGATGTCGATGACCACGGGCTGCCCGGCGCGCGCGCAGCAGTCGATCACCCACGTGATCCGGCGGATCAGCTCGGGTACATCGGACATGTCCACCGGCACTCGGTCGACGGTCGCGTCTGCCGCGCCGAGCGCTTGCTTGAGTTCGTCGGCACCGGCCCGGCTGGCCCCCTCCAGGACGGCGATATGCCGCACCTGTAGGCCCCGGCCGGAGGCGACCATGGCCAGCGCATTGCCGGACAGCGTGGTCACCAAGGTCCGGCCGAGGTCGAACGGACCGATCTCGTCCCGCAACGCCACGGCTGGACGCCGAGCCACCGTACCCAGACCCAACCGATCCCGGAGCATCCGGCTCAGCTCGGGAGTGCGACTCGAGCGGCGGGGTGCGGCGGTCACCTCGGCGAGCATCCGCCGCAGATCCCCCTCGGTGAGCACGTACGGGCTGCGCCAGGTCAAACCCGGTCCGAGCAACAAATCGGTGAACCCCGGCTCCACCGGGTGCGAGCCGGTGGCGGCGGCAGACTTGGCCAGCGCGGTGACCAGCACGCGGCGGGTCGCGCCACCGAAAAGCGCCTGCGCCTCCTGATAGACCTTGCCCACCGCGGCGGCCGTGTTCTTCAGCGCGTCGCTGGTGTTCTTGCAGCTGACAGCCAGCACCTGCTGCCCGTACCGGGCGACCACGTCGATCTCGACCCGGTCTCCACCTGGATGCAGGTCGAGGGGCGCGACCTCGAATTTGACCAGCACCTCGTCCGGGCGGGGCAGCTCACCCCCGAGCTGACCGGCGCGAGCCAGCAGCGCGGCGACGATCAGTTCCAGGGCATCACCGGACGCCTTGCCGGACTTCTCGTCGGACGCCCGCACCGTGCGCACCAAGGCGGCATCCGCAGGGGGCAATCCAGCCGGATCGTCCGGTTCAGAATCACCGGAGAACTCGGCGTGGGCAAGACCGCACAAGCTCTCGGCCCAGCGGACGTCCTGAACGTCCAGCGACCTGAATCCCTTTACCTCCCGCCACCCGAAGCCATGCAAGCGCGCGACGGTGACCAGGTCGAAGAACTCCGGAACCCGACACGACGCGTGGTCACCGTCGTCGTAACGAACCTGCCCACCGGCCTCGTACCAGTAGCTGCGCCAGCCGGCCCGGCTCGGGCCGTGCGCGGCGAGGTGCGCGGCCACCAGCTCAACCGCCATCACCGCCGTGCCGCCGGTGTAGTCACAGCGCCACGGCACGCGCGGCGGCCAATCCAGCTCCACGCGCGGCCGGGTCAACGACTCCCGCACAGCGGCGAAATCGCCGGGCTCGGCAATAAGGTCGAGCAGCCGCACGGTCATCGTCGGCCGGTGTCGGCCCAGCACTTCGGCGATCCGGCGGGCGTGGCCGGCGGTACCCCGGTCACCGCTGCTGTGCACCAGCCACACCGCGCTCGGCTCATGCTGGCAAATCGTCAGCAGCACCGGAACCGGGCTGGTCCCCACCGTCACCACCATTGCGTCGGGCACCATGCCCCCCTTCACTCCGTCGCGCCGATCCTCAGCCACGCAGAGTATGCTTGTCAAGAGAGAAAAGTAACTACCCATGGAGGGCGGCGAATCCCGACATGCCACTGCTGCCCGCAGTCGTCCCGGACATTCCCGAGGACCGCTCGCAGGTTGTCCGCGCCCGGCTGGCCCGCAAGGTCGCACCACTGTTCGGCGTGCCCTGGCCAGGCGCACCGTTCGAGCTGACCTGGGTCTGCGACTACACGACGCTCACCCTGGCCGAAATCGCCCGCGGCTCCCCCCTGCCCGAGCGGAGCGGACATTCCGATGCGCGAGCGGTCCACGGTGGTCCCCGGCGAGCCGACGGAAAGCCCGAGCCACTGCCCAACGAGCTGGCCAACGCGACACTGCACCGGTTCGGCCCGGACGCCAAGGCCGCCGTGCTGCTCACCGCGGCGAACCAGCTGCTGGAACCGGTCACCGAGGGAATCGACGCGGCGGTGTCGGTGTTGCACGGCGCCGCGCTGGGTGTGCTGCCGGTGCGGCTGCGGCTGGCGGCGTGGGCGGCGATGGTGTTGGAGGCGTTCCGCTCGCAGCCCGCGCTGCTGGTCGCCGCCATCCAGGCCAGGCAGATCCAGCGGACCGTATCGAACCGGTGGGAGCTGCCTCTGCCGCACCGGCTGCGCGACCAACCGCTCGCCCGGTGTGAGATCGGCGCCGTCCGTGGCGCCCGCTGGCGGCCCGGCTCGGCCACCAGCCCGATCGACCTGGACGTGGCCGACCGCACCGTGCGTGCGGTCCGACTGCCGCCAGACTGCCCAGCGGGCACCCACCTGGTGCTGGCCGAGGGGTGGCTGAGCCGCCTGGTCGCGATGGGCACTGCCTACGGTGAGGGCTACCTGTGGTTGGGCGAACGCGGCACCGGGCACCGGGTCGTGGAGGCGCTCATCCCGGAGACCTCGACCTTGGACACCTACCTAGACGAGATCGCGCCCCTGCTGGACCCCAAAGGCACCGCGAAGGCGGTGCTCCCGGCTATCCCCGACCCCACCGAGGCGGAGAAGCTGAGTATCCCGGCCCGGCGGGCGCTGGTGCTGGGGCTGACCACAGTCATCCGGCAGGTGCGGTTCGATCCGCAGTGGCGGGAGAGCACCCGGGACACCGTCACCGGAGTGCTGGAGCGACTCGTCCAGCTCGCTGAGCACAGCCTCGGTGCGGATGACCCGATGACCCTGGTGACCCGATGCCGGGCCGCGGACATCCGCGTGCACAACCTGCGCCAGGTCGCGGGACACGACCTGTCCGTCCCGATGCGGGACCTGCTGGACGCGCTCGACCGGTGCGAACGCGCCGAACGCGACGGCACGCTGGACCGGGGCATGCTCGCGGCGCTGGTGTACTCGGGCAACGTCGAGATCAACGCGGTCCGCCGCAACAACGCACCTCTGCCGGACACTGGGCTGCCTGCGCCGGGCGAGCTCAACGCCCACCTGAGCCGCTCGTGGTCAGCATTCCTGGAGCTGGTGGACATCGACGTGGACAGCCTGGCGGGTGAGGAACCCGAGGTGGCCCGGCAAGCCGGTTTCCACCTCAGCGCCTACGCCAGCTACCTCGCCGGTCAGGACGACGAGGCTGCCCTGCGTTCAGCGGCACACCTGTTCCAGCACATGGTGCTGCCAGCACGACGGCACCGTTATGAACGCACCCGTGCCTTCCAGCCGCTGCGCCAGTCGCTACAGACAGCGTCCCGGGCGACCACGGAGCTCGCTCTGCTTGCGGAGGCCCGTGGTGACCTGCCCGAGGCCAAGCGTTGGGCCACGCTCGGGCACGACTGGATCACGACCGCGGCGGCGCACGACCACACCCGCCACCTGGTGAGCACCGGCGGCGAAACCGCATGCCATTTCGCGTTGTTGGCCGCGCCAGCGCTGCTTACCGCCGCGCGGGTGGGCGTGCCGACGAGCACGCCGGAGGACGTGGCCCAGGTGCAGCGACTGCTGGATGTGGCCCGGAACTTCGCCGCTCAGGTAACCGCAGGCACCGGGCACCGCTACGCGCGCCAGGCTGAGATCGACCGGATCGAGCGGATGCTCGCCGAGGTGTCCGTCACTGCTGAACATGGACAACAGCAGAGCCGCCCGAGTCAGCGGCGAAGATGACAACTGATCAACCTGTCGGGGGGGG
>JBOHHE010000046.1:0-3385 GCA_050700355.1 Pseudonocardiaceae bacterium | reverse complement strand
CAGGACCTCGGCCGCCGCCGACCCGGAGCCGTTTGCCGTAGCGCCGTCCATCCCGGCTGCTTCGGCATCGACGGTGATCACGGCATGCACCTCCTGGCCACCCTCGGCCAGATACAGGTTCTGATGTACCTCGCCTCGAAACTCCGGTGTGCTGATCACGAGGTTTCTCCTGGCTGGGTGTCGATCGGCTGGGTGTCGAACGGCAGTACGGCGACCGTGATGTTGTCGTGGCCGCCACCACGCAGTGCGAACTCGACGAGCTCACGTGCCGCGTCCAAGGGCGCTTCGAGTGCCTGCGCCGGGAGTGCCGCCGCGAGCTTGTCGACGCTGTCGAGGTAGTTCCACAGCCCGTCGGTGCAGACCACGACGACGCCAGGACCATCGGGCTGGACTGTGACGACATGCGGGGCGACCTGGTTTGCGTCCTGGCCGAGCCAGGCCGTGATGGCGTGCGCACGCCGGTCGGCGGTGGCTTCGGCGGCGCTCAACGTTCCGGTGGCCAGCACCTGGGCCAGCCAGGAGTCGTCCTCGGTCAGCCGGATGGACGGCGCCGACTCGGTCCGGGGGCGCGGTATCCAGTAGGCCCGGCTGTCCCCGACCCAACCCACCGTGACCGCACCGCCGAGGACGACGGCGGAGACGAAGGTGCAGGCGGGAGCTCCTCTGGCCCTCGTGTCGTCAGCGTCCTGGATGCTCGGGTCGGTGCTGGCCAGTTCGGTGACGGCCCGGTCTGCCGCCTGGATGGCGGCGCGGGTCGCGGTGACCGGGTCGGCGTCCGCGCGCAAGGCCGCGACCATTGCCTGGGCGGCGGCCTGGGCGGCGGCCTCGGACGCCTCGTCGGGACGCGCGGCCGAGGACACCCCGTCGCAGACGATCGCCACCGCCGCGGTCACACCATCTCCCGGCGCACCGAGCCCCCGCAGCGCGAGCGCGTCCTCGTTGCGGTAGTGCCGTTGCCCCCGATCGCTGACCCCCGCGGCGACCCCGACGTCGACCTCGACGTGGTCCCGGCAGTGACCAGCCACGAGAGTGCCGCAGGCCGCGCAGAATCTGTCCCGAGTGCCCATCGGATCGGCGCAGCGTGGGCAGCGTTGTTCGGATACCATGTCAGCGGTCCTTGACTGTAGCGTCGAGGAAGTCCCGCAACGCGTCGATCTCTGGTCCGGGATCAGGATCGCCGGTATAGGCAGCGAAGATCTTCTGCTGCATCTCCTCACTGATCGTGGTCCATTCCGGCATGGCAGGTCGGAGTCTGGCTGTCGGCAACACAGTGGCCAGTAGCTCCACCAATGGGTCGCCGCTCAGATCGTCATAGACCACTTTCAGCGTCGGAGCCATGGAATGCTGTTCGGCCAGCTCCCGCTGCACCTCCGGGGATGTCGACGCGAACCGGACGAATTCGGTTGCGGCGGACACGTTATCGGAGAACCTGCTCACCGCGAGATTATGCCCGCCGAGTGCGGCGGCCGGGCCGGAGCCCGCGAACGTCGGTAGCGGAGCGATGCCGACCTTCCCGACGACCTGGCTATCCGGGTCGGGTCCCGGGCCGTTCATCTGCCGGTAGGCATACGGCCACGAACGCATAAAGACCGCTTGGCCGGACTGAAAGGCGTCACGTGCGTCCTCGAGTTTCATCGTATTGAATCCGGGCGCATAGAATCCTTCGCGATATGCATCATTCATGAACTCAGCTGCGCGCAACGCCGGACCGCTTTGGAAGAGCACCGACCGGCCATCGGCATCGAGGACCTCACCGCCGGCGCTCCAGAAGTACTCAAGGTACTGAACGGCCATTCCCTCGTGCTGTGCGCCGTCGGCGACAAATGGAGCGATTCCTTGCTCCGTGCCGATCCGGAAACCGACATCCCTTAGCTCCTCCCATGTGGTCGGCGGTTTTTCCATCAGATCCGATCGATAGTAGAGCAGCCCTGCGTCGGTGGTGTACGGGGCGGCCCACAATCGCCCGTCCCAGACGGCGGTCTGCACCGCGACGGACAACGAGCCCCTTTCGATGTCTGCGTGCAGTTTCTCCAGGTCCACCAACCAGCCATTCTGGGCGAATTCAGCGGTCCAGATCACGTCGAGTTCGAGGATGTCGAAGTTGTTCAATCCCGCGTTCAACTCCAGCGCGAGCAACCGATGCTGATCGTCAGCGGATTCCGGCAGTCTCGCTATCCGCACCTTCGGTCCGTCCGGGTGCAGCTCGTTCCACCGGCCCGCGATGGCGACGGCAGGCGGCGTGGTCCAACCAGCAGCCCATACCAGCTCCGTCCCTGAGCCGGATTCGAGGGCATCCGCACAGCCCGCGGTGATCAGGGCTATCGCGGCCAGTGACGCTGCCCAGCTCGCCATTGCGCGCCTTCTCATGTCCAGCTCCGGTTCCGGTGGTAGTTCGCCTTGTCGATGAGGGTGATCCGGTCCGCCTGCGTGTGAGCCAACCGGGCGAGCTCGCGGTAGGCCGCCTCCAGGCCGTCCCGCACGCCGGACAGGCTGAGCGGATGACCGAGCAGGGTGTGGGGAATCTCAGCGGCGGTTCCGTACGGCCATGGCCGGCCCGCGCGTTCCCAGCCGAGCGCGGTCTCGAGCACCTCCGCGATCGCCAGCGCACGTCGCCGTTGATCAAGTTCCAGAGTGTGCAGCTGCTCGGCAGCGGTGAAGAAGTCGGCGACCGGGAATTGCCCTTCCGCGCAGCCGCGTTGCCGGGCGAGGACGGCGCACAGCCGGGCCGTGACGCCGTAGCGTGAGTTTTCGGGCACCGCCTTCAGTGCGGCGGCCATTCCCCCGCGATCCCCCAAAGCGAAGCGAGCTCGTCCCAACCCGAATGCGGCACTGACGTACGACCGGTCGGTCTGCCACACGATCCCGTAGTAGCGTGCGGCGAGCTCGGTGGTGCCGGCGCGTTCCGCGCAGAGCGCGACTGCGAGCTTGGGTGCGGCCTCACCCGGCAGGGCATCGAGCACCACTGTGAAGTTCTCCCACGCCCTCATGACGTCGGCGTCGACCAGCGACCGGAGCCCTCGCAACCAGTCCACCCGCCAGTCGCCCGGGTACTGCTGGTCCAGCAGATCGAGATCACCGCCGACCTCGGGATAGCGCAGCTCGATCCGGGCGCGCAGCACCCGCAGGCGGGTCTCCAGCGAGGGGTCGGGGAGCTGGGCCAGCACCCGTTCGGTCTCATCAGGGCTGTCCGCACTGATCGTAGCCAGCAGACCCGCGTGGGGGTCCGCTGGATCGACCTGCGGGTCCGGCAGGGCCAGTGCCGCCGCGACGGTGTCCGGCTGCTCGGTGGGGAAGGTGTCCGGATCGGCCCCCACCACGCGCAGTTCAGGACCGAAGAGCGCCGACGCAGCCGGGAACGGCTGTTTCTCGTCGCGCGCGCGTACCT
>JBOHHE010000045.1:0-1923 GCA_050700355.1 Pseudonocardiaceae bacterium | reverse complement strand
TCGCCCTGGTGCCAGGCATTTCGCCCAGGTGCGCACGGCAAGATCGGCGAAGGGATACAGAGCGTAGTCATTGGTGAGATCGGCGACGCTGGCACCGGCCGTCCACGGCCCGATGCGAGGCACTGCCTGAACTTCTTGTACCAATTCGGTCGGGTCGAGTGTGGCCCACTGCGGACCGAACTCCAGGACGGCCTGCGCGGCGGCTTGCAGCGGGCGGCGTTTGAATGCCATTCCCAGGCGGGCGAACTCGGTATCCGGCAGCGCCAACACCGTCTCCGGTACTGGGAACATCCACGCTTCGCCACCCGGTGTGGTCACCGCTTCGCCGTAGGCGTGGCAGAAAACGCGATAGAGCTTGCGAGCCTGCCCAGCACGGATCACCTGACGCAGGATCGAGGCGGCCACCGCATCCCACACATCGGGATTCCGCAGCCGACCAACCGGTCCTGCCGCGCGCAATGGACTTACCACCACATCTATGCCGATCAGCACCGACGGATCGAACACGTCCAGCACCGGGGCGGTGCCTGATCCGAACACCTGACTGATCCGGACCTGCCGATCACCATCAACGGACGGTGTACCCGTCACCGACCAAATCGACGATCCACTCCGCACCGCTCGATACGCCACCCCCTCGTCGTTGACCATCCAGGATGGATGGTCCAGCAACACATCAGCCACCTTTTCATATTCATGCCCATCTCTATGATCAGCGAATCCTGGCACAAATCGTCACCAGTCGGCTACCCACTCAGTCGAACCACCCGCAACCCTCCCGCAATCCGCCCCTTCTCATACCGGATCGTCATGCGTATATCAGCGCGGCTTCGGCCAATTTTCCGGCACAGAGGGCTCAGCTGAGCGAAGCTGTGAGGATGCCCAGCCCTGCGCCTGGGTATCCCCGGAGCTTCACTGGGAGCAGGAGTTCTCCGTTAATTGCCGCCCGCATGCTTGGCAGTATCCCCGCCCTGGCGGATAGCAGGTGGGGGTCAGGCGGCGGTGAGGGTGGTGCGGAGGCGGGCGCGGAAGTCGGCCACTTCGGGGAGCTTGGCGTGGGGCTCAGCGAGGCGGTTCAGGTCACGGAGGCCCACGATGACGCGGCCGGAGCGGAGGGGGCCTGCCCAGTCCAGGGCTTGGGTGCCGAGGGTGACGGCTTCACGGGGGTCGCCGGTGGCCATGATCAGTCGGGCGCGCTGGAGTTGGCTGCGGGTGCGGGGGCGGCCTTCGGGCAACGTGACAAGGGCGGCACTTAGCCGGTTGTGGGTTTCGGTGATGTAGTGGCCGTGCATGCCCAGTTCCCGCAACACGCTCCCACTGAGACCGAGGTGGCGGGACTCGGTATACGAAGCCATCCACGGTGGGTCCTCGGTCGGGTTGGCGTGGCTGAATGCCTCGTCGGCGGCGCCGACCGCGCGCACGGCGTCCTGTACCTCGCCCAACCGGGCCAGGTCGCGACCGCGGCTGTTGTGCAGCAGGGCGCGTTCGGTGGCGGTTAGCCGGGTGGAGCGGACCAGGGCGGATTCGGTGTAGGCCAGGGCGGTGTCCGGGTCGCCGCACCAGGAGGTTTGTTCGGCCATCGAGCACAGCACCTGGGCGCGCAGGTGCCAGTTCCCGGCTTCCTCGGCGCAGGCTAGGGCGAACTGATAGGCGTGTTGGGCGTCGTCGTAGGCGAAGTCGTCATAGGCCATGAAACCCGCGGTTTCGGCGAATGAGCCGACCGCGGTCAGTAGTTCGCCGCGCAGTGATTCCGGGCAGGAGGCGTGGAGTAGCTCACCGCAGTAGCGCAGTTGCGCGGTCACGGCTTCGCGCAGCAGCCCGCCGCCGTAGCGGGCGTCGAGATCTTTGAACGCCTCGACGCTGGCGCGCACGCCGGTGATGTGGTGCTTGCTCACCACGGACGGAACCTGGGGGGGTTGGGTG
>JBOHHE010000044.1:0-33706 GCA_050700355.1 Pseudonocardiaceae bacterium | reverse complement strand
TCCGCCACCAAATCCAACACCCGAGCATAACCACGGCGGTACTCAGCCTCAGCGGCGCGCAGCGACTCCAGCAGCCCCTCGATCCGGGCCTGCTCAGAATCCAACACCGCCGTGGTCACACCCCCATCCTCACCACCGGCACCGACACTTTCAGCCCACCCAGCTGCCGCCCCAGAAAGAATCTCGGGAAGGCGACCAACGGCCGGATTGACACGATGAGCGGTATCGGCCGCCCGATCAGAGAGCAGTGGCACAGCCAAACCCACATTGTTCCGAATCACCGCGCGCAACCGGGCACGTCCGAAGATCCGTGCCTTTCCCATGGCACTCCGCGACCACATGAGTATCAGCGAAGTGACCTGATCCGGCACCTGCCGGCATTCCCCGACCAGGCAGGCGGGGAGACGATGCATTGGCACTGCCGCGCGCCATCTCCCCGCCCTCGATGAGCTTTATGCCATCGTTTTCAGGTACTCGTCGAGACGATCGAAGGTCACGGAAGCGCCGTCCGTCATCCCCGTCTGGAGTGCCGCGTCGCGCGCCTCCTTCGAGGGGTAGAGCATCGTCTGGGTGATCGTTGTCCTGCCATCCTCTTCGGTGAGGATCAGCGTGTTGAGCGTTTCGGGCCAGTCGTCACCCCACGATTCGGTGGAGACCAGCCGCTCGGGTGGGGCGACCTCTCGATATTCACCGTGCATTCCCATTTCGGTGCCGTCGGAGCGGCGCCAGACGAAATGCCATGCCCCGCCCGGGCGGAGATCGATCTCGCAGATGGGCATGGTCCAGCCCTCCGGGCCGAGCATCCAGTTCGGCACGTGTTCGGGATTGGTCCACGCCTCCCAGACGAGCCTGCGCGGCGCGTCGACGACGCGTGTCATGACGGCCTCCCGATCCGACGGCGTCGTGAACGTCGTGGCGCCGACCTCAGATGTCGTGGCCATGATTCCGCTCCTGTTCTTTCAGGTGTTGTAGGTACTCATCCAGTCGTTCGTAGCTCGCGTCCCAGAATCGGCGATAGTCCTCGGCCCACTCGGCGACCTCCTTGAGCGGCGCCGCTTCGAGCCGGCACGGACGCCACTGCGCCTCCCGGCCCCGCGTGATGAGCCCGGCGCGCTCGAGCACCCGCAGGTGCTTGGAGACGGCGGGGCCGCTCATCGCGAACGGCGCCGAGAGCTCCTTAACCGTGGCCGCGCCCGCCGCGAGCCGAGCGAGGATCGCGCGACGCGTGGGATCGGCGAGGGCGGCAAAGGTGGTACTCAGCTGATCCGTGGCCATCTTTATCACACCACTCGGTTACCTAACCACATGGTTAGATACAATACGACGGAAAGCCGCCCGTCAAGCACTCTCCGGAATTGAGCCTTGTTCTCTACCTAGGGGCTAGGTAGAGTGAGAGCATGGCAAGTAGTGCGAACCGGCGGTCCCCCGGCTACGGCCTCACCCCTGACCGCGACCGCGCCGCCACCCGCATCTCCGCTCCTGGGCGGGTGTCGCGGGGGTTGGTGGCGCTGGCGGTACGGGTGCTGCCGGTGCGGGATCGGCCTCGTTACCGGGAAGAGTTCCGGGTGGAGCTGGGCGCACTAGCACGCTCGCAGCGGTGGGGGTACGGGCTGCGAACCTTGAGTAGGGCGTGGGAGCTGCACCGGGCGCTGACTGAGACGGTGCCGCACGGCGGGCGGTATCCCAGGGCATCACGAGACAGCGCGGTGGCGAGCGTGGTGGCGTGGCTGGCATCGGGGGCGATCGGCGGCACCGCGGTGGCCGTGGCGGCTGCTCCGGCGCTGCTCGTTCCGGTTCTGGTGATCACCATTCCGCTCGCCACCCTGCCACTGCTGATCACCACCCTGGCGCTCGTCGCGGTGTATGACCCCAAGCCAGCCCGGCAGGCGGCAGCGGAAAGAGTGCTTGATCGACTGCTGGTCACCCTGCGAGGGGATCGGCCACGGAACCGAGGAACAGCGGCGCTCCGGTCGGCTTGTGCACGATCGCGAAGGCAAACGGCCGGTCGGCCCGGACCACGAACTGTGGGGGCGGGGGCGCTGAGGTCGGGAAGGCCAGACCGGTGACGGCGGCGGCCTCGGTGCCCCACTCGTCGACCGTGATATTCGCCCGATGCACCGCCTGATCAAGCCCGAACCCTCCCGGCGAGATACCGGAGAAGTCGTCCACGTCGGTCAACCCCAGCTTCTGCACCGCGGGCAACAAGTCCAGATCGGTGCCGAAATCCCACCGGGGCAGGAACAAATCCACCTGCTCAGGACGCAGACCCGAATCAACCTGGGCCAGGGTCTCGGGTGAGAGCAGCTCGGCAGGCGGACGCGCCTCCTGCGGAACGATCACCCGCATGGCCAGCTCGCTTGCGGCGTAGGGCAGCTCAACCGCCTGCCAGCCCTGGCCGTCGGCGTAGCGCAGCGACTCCTGCTGGCGCATCATCGGCACCGCCACCGTTGTGCCGTCGGCGCGGGTGAACGTCGCGTCGGTGGTCGGAATCTTGGCGAACGGGGCCTGCCAGTCCGCCTTCAGGTACACCGCGTTGGCGATCACCAGGCGGGTGGCCGGATCCAGCTGGTCGAACAACCGATCGATCCGCTCCGCGGTCTGCTCGCGCACCCAGGCGTTGATCTGCTCGGCACCCTTTCCCGAGGGGAAGATCTGTGCACCTGCTCCGTACTGCGCAGCCAGGATCCGCAGGAAGCCGTCCGTGACCGGCAGTCCGTCCTGAATGAACAGGCCATTGGCGATCGCGACCACCGGTGCAGCGGGAAGTGCGTCCGGGGCAGGTGTCGGGGCAGAGGATGGCAGGGGCGACGGCCCCCCTGCCGTGACGATCTGCCGATCGAGATCGTTGAACGCAGCGTGCGGTCCGACTGCCGGAAAACCGAAGACCTGATCGAGCTGACTCGCGGTCTGTCCGCCGGCTCCGGCGCGTGCCATGCCGAAGGCGTAACCGATGCTCAACGGCGAGATGACGGTGTTCTTGGCCGGATCAGCCGCCACCATGTAGAGATCGTGACCGAATGCCGTCAGCCCCGCCACGGTCTGCTCGACCGGAGCATCTGTCGGCACCTGCCGCGAAACGCCCTGCGCCACGAGCACATCACTGCCCGGCGCCCCCCGGTCCTCCCCCGCACTACCGCAGGCGACCAGCAGCAGTACCGCGGTCAGACCGGCCAGCAACGCGGTGAGCCGAGTCCTCTGGCAGGTCAGCATTATTGCGCCCTCACTCTTCTCGTCGTGTCCATGCGGCGTCATCGCCACGATCCCAGGACGGGCCGAGGTGTTCCACAGGTTGCATCGACAGCCCTGAGGGCACAAGATCATAGCTGGGCGGAAGTCCGCGACGATGAGAACCGAGACGATTGTTCTCTACTTAGCCTCTTGATAGAGTATGAGCATGCCAAGTGATTCGGGGCCGCGGATGACGCCGCGGATGACCTTGCCAACGCAGCTCGTACTGCGGGCGATGCTCGTCGAGCCCGACCATGAGATGTACGGGCTGCAGATCGGCCAGGCCGCCGAACTGCCCAGCGGCACGATTCATCCCATCCTCGCCCGTCTTGAAGCTTGTGGATGGCTGATAAGCCGCTGGGAGGAGGTCGACCCGGTGCGGGAGGGCCGCCCCCGGCGGCGGTACTACCGCCTGAGTCCCGACGGGATCGAATACGCCCGCAACGCCCTCGCTCGGGTGCATACTCCTCGGGCACTCGTGAACCGACTGCGTCTCGACCTCGCCGGAGAGCACGGGGGAGGCACGACATGAAACGTTGGTCTTCCCCTGTTCTCGCCCTGGCGCTGGCTCGCGATCTCGACCGCGAGCTCGACCGGGCCCGAGCTCGGGACCTGGACTTGGAGCTGGACCGGGATCTCGCCGGTGTCCTCGACAGTGCCGATGCGCTGGCCAGGGCACTCACCGACCCCCGTACTCGAGCTGATGCCCTGGTCATGGTCCACACCCTGGCCCTCGCCCTCGCTCGCGTCCGCAATCTCGCGTGCGCCCGACCCCGCGCCCGCAATCTCGTCCGAGCCCTGACCCGCGCTCTCAAGCGCGCGCGTGCGTTGGACCGTGGCTTGCACGCCGCAGCGTGGTCGGTGGGTGGCGCCGGCTTGATGCCCGGCCGAGTGCCGTGGGGGTTGGTGGAGCTGGTGGTGCGGATGCTGCCCGAGCATGATCGGCAACGCATCCGGGAGGAACTCTGTGGCGAGCTGGTGGAGTTGTCCCGCCCGGAACAGGTGCAGCACGCCTTGCGGGTATTGACCCGTACCTGGGAACTACGCCGAGCGCTGACCAAGGCGGTGCGCACCCCGGACGGTGCGCCCGCGCGTCGAGCGAAGCGGTGAGTGAGTGACATGGCGGATCCGGAGACCAGGCGTCGACGCGGTGTCCGCCGCCGAGTTACCGCGCTTACGGGCACTGCACTGGTCGCCGCTGCGCTGCTGGCCGGGTGTGGAGGCGGGGAGAACGGCGTGGTGCTGCGGTTCTACACGCCAGCCGACGGCGCGGAACAGTACGCCCAGGCCGCAGCGGACTGCACCCGGGCCTCGGGTGGGACGTATCGGATCGAGCAGCGCACCCTGCCCCGGCAATCCGACGACCAACGGCTACAGCTCGCGCGCCGCATCGTCGGGGGTGACGAGACCATCGACATTCTGGGCATGGACGTCACCTGGACCGCCGAGTTCGCCGAGGCCGACTGGATCCGGGCATTCCCACCGGACGCGGCGGCCGAGATCCGCAGGGGCACCCTTGAGGCGACCTACGAAACCGGCACCTGGCAGGACCAGCTCTATGCGGCTCCGCTGAACACCAACACCCAGCTGCTCTGGTATCGCCAGGACCTGATGCCGGACGGGCAGCCACCGCAGACCTGGGACGAGCTGATCGACATCGCCGAGCGCCTGGCAGAACAGCAGCGACCGAGCTGGATTGAGGCCCAAGGAGCCCAGTACGAGGGCCTCACTGTGTGGTTCCACAACCTGCTGATCAGCGCGAGGGGCCAGATCATCGCCGAGGACGGCGCGGTGACCCTGGGCGAGGGCGATGCGACCGAGCGGGCACTGGAGATTATCCGGCGGATAGCAACCGCTGCGGGCGCCGACCCGTCGCTGTCCCAGCGCGACGAGGGAACCACTCGACTGGCGATGGAGTCGGGCCAGGCGGCTTTCATGGTCAACTATCCGTTCGTGCTCGCGGGCATCAACGAGGACGGCGGTGGCGCCTTCCTCGACGAGAACGGCAACCCGACCACGGTGGACACCGGCCGTCAGGTGCAGGACGTCTTCAAGTGGGCGCCCTACCCGGCGGTACTGCCCGGTGAGCAGGCCAGCGTCACGATCGGCGGGCTCAATCTGGCCGTGTCGGCTACCAGCCGCTATCCCGACCAGGCCGTCGAGGCGGTGCAGTGCCTGCGCAACCGGGAGAACCAGCTGCGCAACGCCGTCGAAGGCGGCGTCCCGCCGACGTTGGAGGAGCTCTACACCGATCCGGCCTTCCAACGGGAGTACCCGGCCTGGCAGGCGATCAAGGATTCGCTCGACACGGCGAGCGTGCGCCCGGAGAGCCCCGCTTACCAGAGCATTTCGATCGTGATCTCCGCATTGTTGAACCCGCCCGCCGAGATCGATCCCCCGACGACCACCGACGAACTGGTCCGCCAGGTCCAACGGGCGGTCAACTCCGAAGGACTGGTGCCGTGACCACCACCGCGACCCAGTCGACCCAGCCACCCCAGACCCCGCCTGAGGCGCGACGCCGCCGATCCGAAGGGGCCAGGGCCGAACGACGGCTGGCCGCCCTGTTGTGTGCACCCGCGGTCATCGTCATGCTCGCTGTCACCGCCTATCCCATCGGGTACGCCGTCTGGCTGTCACTGCAACGCTATGACCTGCGCTTTCCCGCGCAGAGGGAGTTCGTGGGGCTGAGTAACTATGTCGCGGTGCTCTCCGACGGCTACTGGTGGAACGCATTCAGCGTCACCATCGCTATTACGGTCATTTCGGTGGCGATCGAACTGGTCCTCGGCCTGGCGCTGGCGCTGGCCATGCACCGCACCCTGATCGCGCGGGGTGTCGTCCGCACCGCCGTACTGATTCCGTACGGCATCGTCACGGTCGCCGCAGCGTTCAGCTGGACCTACGCATGGACCCCGGATACCGGGTACCTGGCCAATCTGCTGCCCGATGGATCGGCTCCACTCACCCGGCAGCTCCCGGCCCTGGGGATCGTGGTGCTCGCCGAGGTGTGGAAGACCACGCCGTTTATGGCGCTGCTGCTGCTCGCCGGGCTGGCACTGGTGCCCGATGATCTGTTACGGGCCGCGCAGGTGGACGGTGCGGGGCCCTGGCAGCGCCTGACCCGGATCATTCTGCCGATGATGAAGCCGGCCATCCTCGTCGCGCTGCTGTTCCGCACCCTCGATGCCTTCCGGATCTTCGACAACATCTACGTACTGACCAAAGGTAACAACGGCACCGGGTCGGTCTCGATCCTGGGCTATGACAATCTGTTCAAGGCTTTCAATCTCGGGATCGGCTCGGCAATCAGTATTCTGATCTTCTTCTGTGTGGCGATCATTGCTTTTCTCTTCATCAGGCTCTTCGGCGCGGCAGCGCCCGGCTCGGAAGGGGCAGGCGGACGGTGATGGCGGCTACCGATACTCCGGTGCGCAAGGCGGGCTGGGGACTGATCGACCTGTTGGTGATCAGTTACGCGCTCATCCCAGTGCTGTGGATCGCCAGCCTGTCGTTCAAGCCGGCGAAATCGGTTACCGACGGCCGTTTCATCCCGCAGGAATGGACGCTGGAAAACTACAGTAAGATCTTCGTCACCGACGAGTTCACCCGGGCGCTGATCAACTCCATCGGCATCGCGATCATCGCCACCACGCTGGCTGTGGTGATCGGCACCATGTCGGCCTACGCGATCGCCCGGCTAAACTTCCCCGGTAAAAAGCTGCTGATCGGCGTCTCGTTGCTGATCGCCATGTTCCCGCAGATCTCGCTGGTCAGCCCGCTGTTCGAGATTGAGGCATCGGTAGGTTTGTTCGACACCTGGCCCGGTCTCATCCTGCCTTACATCACATTCTCACTGCCACTGGCGATCTACACGCTGACCACTTTCTTCCGTGAGATCCCATGGGAACTGGAGAAAGCCGCGAAAATGGATGGTGCCACACAGGCTCAGGCGTTCCGCTCGGTGATCGTGCCGCTCGCCACACCGGGAGTGGTCACTACGGCGATCCTGGTTTTCATCTTCTGCTGGAACGATTTCCTGTTCGCGATCTCGTTGACCTCCACCGACGCGGCACGCACGGTGCCCGCAGCGATGGCCAGCTTCACCGGGAGCTCGCAATTTGAGGAACCCACCGGGTCGATCGCCGCAGCCGCAGTGGTGATCACGATCCCGATCATACTGTTCGTGTTGTTCTTCCAACGTCGCATCGTCGCTGGGCTCACCTCCGGCGCGGTAAAGGGCTAGAACCTGCTGGCCGCGACCTGCTCGTCGGGTCCGACTATCAAAGGAGAAGTTGTGGCCGAGATTGTGCTGGATGGTGTGACCAAGCGGTTCTCCGACGGCGCTCTGGCCGTCTCCGCAGTCGACCTCGACATCATCGACGGGGAGTTCATCATCCTGGTCGGGCCTTCCGGATGCGGGAAGTCCACGACCCTCAACATGATCGCCGGCCTGGAGGACATCACCTCCGGGGAGTTACGGATCGACGGTGAACGGGTCAACGAGAAGGCACCCAAAGACCGCGACATCGCCATGGTGTTCCAGTCCTATGCGCTCTATCCACACATGACGGTGCGGGAGAACATGGCTTTTCCGCTCAAGTTGGCGAAACTGGACAAGAAGACCATTGCGAGCAAGGTCGACGAGGTCGCCGAGGTGCTCGACCTCACCCACCATCTGAACCGTAAGCCCGCGAACCTCTCCGGTGGCCAGCGTCAGCGGGTGGCGATGGGACGGGCGATCGTCCGCAGCCCGAAGGCGTTCCTCATGGACGAGCCGCTGTCCAACCTGGACGCCAAGCTGCGGGTGCAGATGCGCACCGAGGTATCCCGGTTGCAGAAGCGACTGGGCACCACCACGGTCTATGTGACCCATGACCAGACCGAGGCCATGACCTTGGGCGACCGGGTGGTGGTCATGCGCGGCGGTGTGGTGCAGCAGGTGGGCGCTCCGCAGACGCTTTACGACCGCCCGGTGAACCTGTTCGTCGCCGGGTTCATCGGCTCACCGTCAATGAACTTCCTGCCCGCAGCCGTCGCCGAGGGGGCGCTGCAGACCGCGCTCGGCCCCATTCCGCTCACCAGGCGGTTGCGCCGGGCGCTGGAGACCGCCGACGCACCGGACGAGGTGATCGTCGGCATCCGGCCGGAGCACTTCGAGGACGCCCGGCTGGTCGAGGAGTCCCAGCGCGGCGATCGGACGTTCACTGCGCAGATCGAGGTGCTCGAGTCGATGGGCTCGGACAAGTACGCCTACTTCTCGCTGTCCGGCGACCGGGTGACCTCGAAGGAGCTGGACGAGCTCGCCGTCGACGCGGGCACGAGCGACCTGCGCTCCAGTGGCACTCAGATCACCACCCGTATCTCAGCTGCCTCCACGGCGGCCAAGGGCGAGAACGTGGACTTCTGGTTCGACATCGAGCAGATCCACGTGTTCGACCCCTCCTCCGGCCGCAGCCTCACCGCCTGACGCGCGTCGCGTTCGGGGGATAGCCCCCGCAGGGGACGACTGCCTACGGTACCTCTGTCGGTCGCGGGGGTTTCGGCAGCGAGGAGCCACGGTGCAGTTCGGGCGTTACTTCGAGGAGTTCGAGGTCGGCGCGGTCTACCGGCACTGGCCGGGCAAGACCGTCACGGAGTACGACGACCATCTGTTCTGCCTGCTCACCATGAACCATCACCCGCTGCACCTAGACGCGTTCTACGCCGAGCAGAGCACCGACTTCGGCCAGAACGTGGTAGTGGGGAACTACGTCTACTCACTGCTGCTCGGGATGTCAGTACCCGATGTCTCGGGCAAGGCCATCGCCAACCTCGAAGTGGAATCGCTGCGACACGTCAAGCCAACCTTCCATGGGGACACCATCTACGGCGAGACCGAGGTACTCGCCACGACCCCCTCCAAGTCCAGGGATGACCGCGGCGTGGTCCATGTCGAGACGCGTGGCTACAAACAGGACGGCACAGTGGTCTGCGTCTTTCGACGCAAGGTGATGGTCCCCAAGCGCTCCTACGGTGAGACCCGTGGTGGCGAGCAACCCGGCCGTCCGGAGCCTCTGCTCTGAAGCGGGAGCCTGTCGACATCAACGGGGTAAGCAATCCCATTTAGTGAGAACATCGATGAGCCCGTCCACGATGGGCAGCAGCGCGAGGGTGGCTGCGTCGCACCAGCGAGCCGCGTCGGCGTCATCGCTTGCTCGCAGTGTTCCGCATTTCACCCGACAGGAGTAATCCCGGATGTCGAAGATCCTGCCATCGGGCGCCGGACGCTGCACATTCCCCAGGTAACCAGTGACTTCGACGTCCAGCCCAGTCTCCTCGGCCACCTCGCGAAACACGGCCTGATGAGCGGTCTCACCAGCCTCAATCCGGCCTCCGGGCAACGACCAGCGTCCCCTTCCAGGCTGGTTGGCTCTCCTGACCAGCAACAACCGCCTACTATGGTCGAACACCACCGCTCCGACGCAGCAGACCGTCCGATCCTGTGCCCTCACCACTGGTACTACGGTAGTCCCCCGTGCGTGTCACTAGCCCCTACCCGGCCTAGTGCGGTACAACACAGTGGACGATAACGGAGTGCGGCAGAACGGTTGCGCAAACCTGTTCGCGCAGCGCCAAGACAAGGATGGCTAGCAGTGAAGCCAAACACCAAGAAGTACCTCACGTGGATCGTGATCGCCTTGGTGCTGTTCTACTTATTCCGCGATCCGACACAGGCAGCAGAGACCGTACGTGACGGGGTTGCGAAGCTAGGGAGCCTAGCCGAAGCTGTCATCACGTTCCTGCAGAACCTGTTCGCCTGACGGAAGGCGTCGCCATGCTCGGTCCGCGAGATCCTGACGACTACCTGTTGCCGACAGAGCGACGGGTCATCCGGGTGCGTAAGCACTGGGCGGTACTGACCCGGATACTGCTGGAGACCCTGGGGATCCTGGTCGCGGCGATGGGACTCTCCTACGCAATCTCCGATGGCGGGGAAGGGCTCTGGCTGCTCCAAACGGTTCTCTGGTACATCGCGATGGCAGCTGTGGGACGTTTCGCATACCACGTGCTGGAGTGGTGGGTCGAGCGCATCGTCGTCACCGACAAGCGGTTCATGGCCACCAGCGGCATCATCGAGACGAAGATCTCGCTGATGCCGATCACGAAGGTGACCGACATGAGCTACACGCGGCCCGTGGTCGGCCGCATACTCGGTTATGGGACTCTGCGGGTGGAGTCGGCCGGTCAGAAGCAGGATCTCGAGAAGATCGAGTATCTGCCCAAGCCGGAGGAGGTATACAACGCGATCTCCGAGCTGATCTTCGGGGAGAAGAAACCATTGATCAAGGCACCACGCGTCCGTGCGCGGCGGCGCTGAGCCGCCGCGCGACGTGCGTATCGACCTGCACGCCCACTCCACCGCATCAGATGGCACGGATTCTCCTGCCGCGCTCATCCTGGCTGCGGCTGCGGCCCGCCTAGATGTCGTCGCTATCACCGACCACGACACCACCGCTGGATGGGCCGAGGCCGTCGAGGCGCTGCCGGTAGGACTGCGGCTGATCCGTGGTGCCGAGTTCTCCTGCCTCGCACCGGACGGCCTCGGCGGGCAGATATCGGTACATCTGCTCGGTTATCTTTTCGATCCCACCTCTTCGGCGATCAAGGCCGAGCAGGCACGGCTGCGCGACGAACGGCGAGTGCGGCTGCACACGATGGCGCAGCGGATGGCCACCGACGGATTTCCGGTGGATCCCGACGCGCTGCTCGCCGCCTTGGCGCCCGAAGCTCCGGCCGGTCGACCACACCTGGCCAGGACACTGGTGTCGGCCGGTGTGGTGGGCAGCGTCGCTGAGGCGTTCCATCGGTATCTGGGACCGGACGGTCCCTACTACACGGGCCGCGCCGACACCGACGTCGTAGTGGCGGTCCGGATGGTCCGCGAGGCAGGTGGGGTCCCGGTGCTCGCGCACCCTCTCGCCCGCCGTCGCGGTCCGGTGCTGTGCCCCGAAGTAATCGTCGAGCTGACCGCGGAGGGGCTCGCCGGGGTGGAGGTGGACCATCCCGACCATGCCGAGGACGACCGCGCGGCGCTGCGCGACCTCGCCGCCGGACTGAACCTGCTGGTCACCGGTTCCAGCGATTACCACGGCACCAACAAGACGCTGCGGCTGGGCCAGGAGACCACCTCCGCGCACATGCTGGAGCGAATCGAGGCGTTGGCGACGGGTGGCAGGGTTGCGGTCGTGTCCGGATAGACCCGCAACCGTGTCCGGCGAGATGAGTACGGTGGGAGCGATGGGACGCCAAGCGCAGGGCCAGCTGGACCTCGGGGGTCTACCTCGCCCTCTGGTCCGCGTGACCCCCGCCAAGCTCGCCACCTGGACCGGCTGCCGTCGCCGCTATCGAATGGCCTATCTGGATCGACCCGCGCCGCCCCGAGGTGGAGCGTGGGCACACAGCACGCTCGGCGCGGTGGTGCATGCCGCGCTGCGCGCATTGTTCGACCTGGCGCCTGGACGGCGCCACCCCGAGGCCGCAGCCGGTCTGGTGGCCACGCACTGGTCTGGAGAGGGCTTCGCCGATGCGACCCAGGCGGCGAAGTATCGCGACCGCGCCCAGGACTGGGTAACCCGTTACGTCGAGGAACTGGACCCCGGCCTCGATCCGGTGGGCGTGGAACGCTGGGTTTCCGCTCCGACCCGGCGGATCGTCGCGGAGGGACGGGTGGACCGCATCGACGAGCGTGGGGGTGAGCTGGTCGTGGTGGATTACAAGACCGGACGCCAAGAGCTCACCGATGACGACGCTCGCGGCTCACAAGCGCTGGCGCTCTACACCGTCGCGGCTCGCCGTACTCTTCGGCGCGAGTGCCACCGCGTCGAACTCCACCACCTGCCGACCGGCACTGTCGCTGGCTGGGAACACACCGAAGAGTCGCTGGGCAGGCATCTGCAGCGTGCCGAGGAGGCGGCCGATGAGATCGCGCTGGCCACCGACACCCTGGCCGCAGGTGGGAACCCTGAGATCCTCTTCCCACCGTCGGTCGGCCGGTCCTGCTCGTGGTGCGATTTCCGCCGGCACTGCCCCGAAGGCCGGGCTGCCGCCCCTGACCTCGAGCCGTGGGCCCTGCTGGCGCCATAACCCGGCTTCCCTGCGGTAACCGTCCAGGAGCCCGTCAGGATGCGTCCTTGGCCCGCGCCAGAGCTTGCTGCACGATTGGGCCGTGGCGCCAGCGCTCCGGCAGTTGCAGCACCGCAGTGCGCAGGCCGCGCAGCATCACGGTGGCGGCCAGATCGGTGGTGGGCAGGCCGGGCAGGCCGTAGAGGCGACGGGCCCAGCGGGGCAGCAGGCCGACGGCCAACCCGGCCACCGTGATCCAGAACGGACGGGCCGGTGTGGTGAGCTCGGTTCGCCACGCCAGCGGAGGCAGGGCCAGCCGTAGCGCGGCTCGGCGTGCCATGGGTGAGGCCAGCAGCTCGGGGCGCACCCGCTCGAAGTACTCGGCCATCGCGACTCGGTCGGTCGGTACATCGTCAAGGCCCACCAACTTCGCGGCGCGTACCTGCTCGGCGAGGAAACGGTCGGCTTCGGAACCGGTCAGCCGCAGGCCGCCGCGGCGGGTGGCGTCGAGGAACGAGGACATCTCGGTGGCGTGCACCCACCGCAGCAGGTCCGGATCGGTCGCGGCGTAGCGTCCGCCGGTCACCGGATCGGTCCCCCGCACGTGCCGATGCATAGCGCGGACTCGAGCCGCGGCGGCATCGACCTCGGCCCGGGTGCCGAAAGCCACCGTGGTCACGTACTGCGCGGTGCGCTGCAGCCGCGGCCAGAAGTTACTGAAGTCCGTATGCTCGTGCACCCCGGCCATCGCCAGCGGGTGCAGCGCCTGGAGGAACAGCGCGCTGATCCCGCCGACGCCCGCCGCAGGGTCCGCGAGCACCCGCCACGTCACGCTGTCCGGCCCGAAGTACCCGAGATCCTCAGCCACGCCTCCACTCTGCCCGGAACGTCGCCGCACCGCACTATGTGGACGTCCGGGATGACGGGGTGGATCTCAGTGGGCAGAGCAGCAGACTCGTGGGGGTAGTGGTCGAGGTAATTGGTGAGGATGTTCGCGAAGACGTGGGTGAGCAATTCGGCCAGTTCGTCGATGGTCCAGCCGGTCTGCAACGCGTGGCGCCAGGTGTCCTCATCGACATCGCCTGGGTCACCGGCGACCTGCCGGGCCACCGCCAGCAACGCGGTGATCTTCTCCTCGTGCACGATCCGGGTTCCGGTATGCAACGTGTTGATTTGCGTCGGGGTCCATCCGGCCGCGTGGCAGCCGACGGTATGCGGGAATAGGCAGTCGGCACAGTTGTTCGCGACGACGAGCGTGTTCGCGACGACGAGCGCGATCGCCACTCGAGTGCGCGCGTCGAAACTGCCGTGATTCGTGATCGCCCGCTGGAACCGACCATACGCACCGAGCACTAATGGAGCGTGCGCCATATCGTAGACACTGACCATTTCACGGAACTTCGCCGACAGCTTCTGAATTGCGTCTCTGAACTCTTCGTGTGCCTCGATATCGGGTGCCTCGTCGACCGGTCCCACAGGTGTGAGTATCATTCTTGATCACCCCTTCCAGCTGCGGCCCGACGTAAACGAGCCTCGTCGAGGATACTGAGCCGACCATAATTCAAAGTGATCAGACCTTGCTGCTGAAACATGCGGAGTACTCGATTCACTGAAGGGCGTTTGCTGCCGACCATGGCCGCCAGCGTAGCTTGGGGCAGCGCAACCACACCTGCTCTGGCCTCACATAGCAACAGTGCCGCAGTACGCTGTGTGAGCGAGCCGTCGAGCAGCCTCAGCAATCTTTCCTGGCTGTCGACATAACGCACTGCACAGCTGTGCAGCCACAGCCGGGTAATCGCCGGTCGATCGGCCAGAAGCCACAAGAAGTCTTGTGCCGCCAGCCAGAGACAGGTCGTATCGCGCAACGCCCGGGAATAATAGGGGGACACGCTGTCCAGCAGTAACGGAATGTCCCCGAAGACATCACCATCACGCATCACCTGAGGTTTTTCCGGATTCCTACCGGTTTGGACTACGAGTTCGACCGCACCACTGCGGACGATCCACACCCCGTCCGGTCGTTGGTCAGCGGCGAACACCAGCTGACCGGGACGCAGCGTGCGCACCACCAGATGATCGGCCAGCGCGGCCACATCTGCACCGGGTAATGCCCGCGTCGCCTCGTTGACCAGACAGTTCACCACCAGCTCAGCCGCACGCACGGTGACCGCACCTGCCTGCCGGGCAGCTCCTACGTGGCCAGTAATGGTCATCAGTTGCTCCCGAGAAGTTGCTGCGGTCACCGTCGTGAATCGTGGACTAGCGAATAGCCACATCGCCGTAGTAGGTCTGCTCACCGGGCTCGGTCACCGCAATCTTGTAGGTTCCCGGAATGCAGCCGGCAGCCTGTGCCGAGAAAATGACATTGCCAAAGCGATCGGCCTGTGCGGTCGCTCCGGTAAGGTTGTTCGCCACACAGCCCGTATCCAGCGCCGGACTGCTCAGCGTGACAATGTCGAAGGCACCGACATCGGATGCGCGTACCACGAAAGCTGTATCTCCGGAGGAGGACAACCCGGCCCCGTACACCGTCACACCAGATAGCGATTCATATCCAAGGTCGGCGCTCTCAGACCCATCTTCGGCATCACTCTCAGCGGCACCCCCGGCATCACTCTCGGGGCTTTCGCTGCTGTCGTCGACGGCACCGCTCTCGTTATCGTCATCTATATCGGAACTACTGACGAAATGGCTCACCCCACTGAGAGCCAGTGACTGGGCCCCGGCCGCCGTCGGTAATACCAGTGCGAGCGGAACGATCAATCCAGCCGCCACAACAGCCGCATAACCTATGGATCGCATGCGTGTTCTCCTGTTCGTGTGATCTCCGCAAACTGATGCGGGAACTTACACAAGGGGAACTCCACCGCCCGGTGTCCCCTTCCATTGTCCAGGAGATTTTTTGAGAAACCGCGATGAACTGTCACAACAGGGACATTCGATGGCGCTGTGCAACCAGCTCAAAACGATTTGTTTCTGATATGCACCTGCCGAGCTGACCAGATCTCGCCGGACGCGCACGCTGTCCACAGGAGCGGCACCGCCTGCTGATGGTGCGCTGGAGTGGTGATAGTTCATAGATTTCGGAATTCCGCGCTCGGGTAACCGAGTTGACAACCGAGTGGAGGACAGCATGCCGACAGAGCTGAGCAGCCGATATGAGGCGTTCGCCGAACACGTGCTGCCCGACGCCGACGTGCCGGACGGAGGGAGGTCCAGGTGATGGGGCGCAGTGGCCCGACGTGTCCCCTCAGCTGTCGGCAGGTGCGGCGAGCACTGCAATCGTATCTGGACGGCGTACTCGACGACGTTACGGCGGAGCGAGTGGCCCGGCATCTGCCGGGCTGCCGGCAGTGCGACCGGGAGGCCGGGATCTACCGAGCCATCAAAAACTCTCTGGCGCGACGCGGGTCATCCCCGCCGACCGCCGCTCAGGTATGACTCATCGTGTTCATCTCGGGTTCGTCCAGCAAGCACCGGGCGAAGTTCCGCAACCGCTGGATCGCTTCGGGTGAGGTACCCCTACGCTCGGCGAGCGCGTTCTTGATCGCTCGGTAGATCCCGGCTTCCCGGTCGCACCGCCGGCAGCCCGGCAGATGCCGGGCCACTCGCTCCGCCGTAACGTCGTCAAGTACGCCGTCCAGATACGATTGCAGCGTCCGTAGCACCTCACCGCAGCCCAGACTTCCGGCCGGCTTCTCAATCCGCATGGTTCATCCCCCACCTCGTTTCGGCCTGACGCCTTCGGCGGCAAGCTGGCCGCGGATCCGGCGCCGCGCCCGGTGCAGCCTGCTCGTGACGGTGCCCACCGGAACGCCCAGCACCGCGGCGGCGTTCGCATAGGTGAGACCCTCCACATCAATCAAGGTAACGATCCGCCGGTATTTGTCCGGTAACGCAGCGAAAGCCCGCTCGACGACAGCGTCCAGCACCGGGTCGACCAGTAGTTTCTCCGGGCTGTGACCGGTGCGGTCGGGGTCGGCTTCGATTCTTTTGACGGCCTCCTCAGGATCGATGAGCAACTGAGGGTGCTTGCGACGGTGCCGGCTGTGCTCAGCATTACGCAGAATGGTCAGCAGCCAAGCACGCGGATGCTGACCATCAAATCGGTCGATGAAGCGAAACGCCCGCAAAAGGGTGTCCTGGACCAGATCTTCCGCATCAGCAGGTTGACCGGTCAACGCACGAGCCACCCGGTACAGCACATCGATCTCAGGCAGGACGTATTCGGCGAATGCCTCATGGCGTCCCAGCTCGACCACCCGTGACCCCCCACCCCACCGCCGCACGACAGGTCAAGCTTACGGGGGCGGACTCCTGCTACCGCATCATTGTGACAAATACTTGCGCCAATCGCTCCCGGTAACCATTGAGGTACCGGAACCACTCGGGCACTGTGACCAGTCCGGCACGCTGCGCCTATCTGCGCAGCCATTTCACCTATCCGGTTGTCACCGGTCTGGCACAGGGTTTGAGCGGTCCCCAGAGATCGCGAGGTGACCCACGGTGGCCGCCAACAGCGTCTCGGGCTCCCTTAGCCGTGCACCTCGTGGATCATCGCGTCAAATATCGGCGCGTCGTCAGCGGGTACGGGACTTGAGGAGATTGCGAATCCTGCGGCTCAGGACCTCTGCCTCGGTGTTCTTTCCCACGTACGTGCTGTTGGGGGGCAGGACTTCGCCGTCGCGCTCGAGATCACTGCGTTCCAGAATGGTGTAGAGGACGATGGGAACACCGGACAACCGGGGATCGTCCGCCAGCAGCCGGGCGCAGCGCAGCCCCGCGCGGTAGTAGCCACCGGTGGCGACGTCCTCGGGCGGTGGGAGCGCGTGCGGGGTCGGGAAGGCCCACCGCAGCATCACGTCCATGACCACGACGTCGGGAACGCGCTCGCGCAGCGCAGACAGCCGCTGGCGGAACGCCAGTTCCGTACAAATCGTTTCGATGTCGGCGCCGGTGATGGCCTTGGCGAGGTACTCCTCCAACGGCCCTTCCTGCAGGTGGTCGTCCTCGACGATGACGATGTAAGGCGCCATGGCGGTCCTCGCTCCTTTTCTCGGGGTGCTTAGGCGAGCGGCAACACAAGCCGGACGGTGGTGGTGTCCGCTTCCGAGCAGAGCTGCACCGTCCCGTTCATGGACCGCATCAGGTGATCGACGATCCACAGCCCGATGCCCGAACCCTCACCGGTCGTATTGCGAGCCGACTCGCCGCGCCAGTTTCGCTGCAGGCAACGCGTGGCGTCCTCGGAGTGCAGCGGTATGCCGGTGCTGGTGACCTCGATGGCGAAGTAGCTGGCCGACACGGCCGCGCCGATCCTGACGCAGGTATCCGGGTAGCCGTACTTGCCCGCGTTGTCCAGCAGGTTGCCGACGCACTGCTGCAGGAAGGACGCGTCGACATCCAGGAGCCGGCGGCCGAGCTGCCGCACGGACTCACGATCGACCTGGAACGTGATGCCCAGCGCTGGGTTGCTCAGCACCTGTGCATCGTCCGCCCCGGCGATCAGCAGTCGCAGCAGGTCGTCGATCCCGAACAGTTCGGTTTTGGCGGTGGGCTGCCCACCCTTACTGAGGGCGGCGAACACCCCTGCGGACATCGCGACCCGGCTGGCCTTGCGGCACAGCCCCCGGACTGCCTTGAGCTGGGCCTCGGCTCGGCTGTCGAACCGGCCGCTGCGGATGACCAGGTCGGTGCGGTCGGTGGCAATACGCAACGGACTACCCAGTTGGTGCTTCAGATCTTCCATCGTCTCGGCCTGGCTGCGCACGCCGGCCTGCAGCACCTGCCATGCCTCCTGCAAGTGCCGATAGAGACCGAGCTGGTCGGCGACGATCTCACAGACCTGAGCGGAGTTGGCAGGCAGCTCTCCGGCAGGCCCGGTAGCCGTCATGACGCCGTACACCTGGTCGCCGACACCGATCGGAGTGCACAGCAGCCACCAGGTGTCCGGGTCTGCCCCTTCGCGGGCACGTTCGTCCGGATTGATCATCGACATTTGAAGGCCGATGTGCAGTACCCGCTCGGCGAAGGTGTGGCCGGGGTCGACCGGGATCGTCGGCTGTCCCTCGCCGATGCTGCTCACCGGCACGAGCCGGCTTGCCTGCCCGCCGACCGGTTCCGCCCGGCTCAGCGTCACCTGCGTCGAGTCGGGCACGACGTCCCGCACGATGCGCAGGGCCTCCTCGCAGAAGCGCTTCTCGCGCCGAGCGTCCCAGCCCGCGTTCCCTCGGAGCTCGTCGGCGAGGAGCCGGTTCAATCTACTGATCCCAGCCGCTAGCTGGAGCCAAGAGTCATTCTCCGCCAAGATCATCTTACGGTGCAGCCAGGAGCGCCAGTACTGCGCCATCGCAGCGGCGACCGGAAGTAGCAGCGGCAGGTCCGAGCTCGTGAAGTGCAACAGCGACCCGGACGCTCTGGTGCACCGCATCAGACCCCACACGTGGTTCCCGCTGCGCAAGGGCAGCTCCATGAGCAGACCTTCCACCCGAGCCGCTTGCGTTCGCGGCGGCGCCGTCGCGGCCGGGCTCGCCGAGTTCCAAGCGCCCGGATCGGACGCCTTGCCCTGGCCGAACGGCCCTGAACTGGCGAACAACGGATACCGATCATCGGCGACGCGCGTCTCCTGGAGGAAGATCGTCACATCGGCGCACTCCAGGGCCTGCGCCACCAGGCGGCATATCTGGGCCAGATACTCACGCAGGCGATCGGGGTGTAGCGGCTGGTCCGGGGACTCCACATCCGCGTCGTGCAGGATGGTGTTACAGGCTTGCACCAAGGCGAGCGTCTGGCGCTCCCGCAGGGCGCCGCACAACTCGGGAAGGATCTCGACAAGCTCAGCGGCGACGTCGAACGCGTCCTCGGCGAGTTCATCCGTGCCGAGCAGGGTCAGGATTCCCCGGACGCCCATAGCGCTGTCAGCGTCGTCCACCGGCATGGCGGCGGCGACCGGCAGGCCGAACCACGACGGCGGGTCCCCAGGCAGGTCGGCGGGCAGCGCCAGCGACCGGACTCGGAAGGCGAGCTCGGTCACCGGATCGGGCGTGGCCGCGCCCTGGGGTTGGGACGGGACGAGGCCGTCGAGCCAGCGGCAGAGCATCGACGCGGCGGCGATGCCGTCCGGCCCGCTGGGAGCTTCCCAGAGGATCACTCCCTCGGCGCCGGTGGCCTGGCCCAGCACTCGGGCCAGATCGCCGAGGGTGCCTGGTCCGTCTGGGCGCAAGGCGACCAGGGTGAGTTCTCGCCGCCACCGGCTGGGTGACCCGGGGTTGGCGTCGGCTGCGGACGAGGTCACGGGCTCTCCCCCCGGGGGGTCGCCGGCAGGGTGGAGCCGGGGGTCCAGACGTGTGCTTTGGCGAGTTTTACCAGTTCACCACGGGTCTGGTCGGAGCGGACACGTACGGTGCCGTCCAGGCTGGCGACCTGATCGGCCAGGTGTTGGAAGACGTGTGCCACCTGGCCGATCAGGGCTGCATCACTGCTGAAGGGTGAGCGTACGAGGTCGCTCTCGAGGGTTGCCGCGCAGTGGGCGAGATGGTTGGCCGCCTCCGGCTCAGCCACGACCACAGCCAATGCCCCTGGTAAGAGCTCGGTAGTGTCCTGCCAGATGCGCCACTGCTGAGGCAGGATCCGCAGCAAGTCGCTGTACACAGCCACCCGGTCACGCCCGTCGGGCAGGTGGCCGAGCACCTGATAGAGCCCCTGCTCCTGGGCCGCGCCAGGCTGTTCGTCGAGGCTCTTCAGCAGCGGCACCAGTGCGTGCATCGCCGCTCCGACACCATGCTCCACCTGAGCACGGGCACGCCTGCGCGCGACTGCGGCAATCAGCCGCTCGGGCGCGGGAACGCTGCGGTCTCTCAGCACGAGCTGGGCCATCACCAGGTCGAAGAAGCGGCCGACGAGGTCGCGCAGTTCCGCATCCTCCAGAGCTGTGGTGAACCGCTGAAACCGCAGGACGGTGTCCACGAGGTCCCGCGCTGGTACCGGGTCACCGGCCGCGTCGCACTCGGCGAGGCACGCCAGCGCGACATCGAGCCGGAGACGAGTGAACTCCGGCCGGTCCGGACGCCGCTCGATGACCTCACCCAGCCGCTGTAGCGAGAGCTCCACTGACCACCACGGACCTCTTTCGGGACGTATGCTGGCAACGACCTGACGCAGGTGATTCTTTGCCGTCGCCACCAGCATGCGTCGCTCGGTCACGGACTCCGCCGTCGCGCAGTAGGAGAGGGTTTGCTCGGCCAGCAGGAGGCGAGAATCGGATGGGGCACCGTCCTGATGACGGGGCTCGGCCGGTGCCCGGCCAGGCTGTGATTCCTCGGTATGAACGGCCTCCTCGGTACGAACGGCGAGATCGTGGCGCAGACCGTCGAGATCCACCACCCGCCACCGCGCTACCGAAGGATCGGCGGCATCGTCGCTACGCTCCACACGGTCGCTGGCTCCATCGAGAATGGCCACGATGGCCGGTGGCTGCTCGTCGCAGAACGCGGCGAGCTGGTCGACGGTGAAGTCGCGCAGCGCCGCCGCTGCCGCCAGCACTCGTTCGACGCTCATGACTCGACCCCGGCGAGCAGGTTTCGCACGCTCATGCCGCCGCCGCGGCATCGTGCAGGAGGGCTTCGGCGGTGGTTCGACCCGCTTCCCAGTCCTTGAGAGCACCCGCCAGGTCCGGTGGGATCGGCGACCCCAGCCGGGAGACGAAGTGCTCCTTGTCGTGGAGCGGCCGCTGCACCTGGTTCAGCTGCACGGCGAGCTGCGCCACCCGCAGCCGGCTCTCGTAGAAGCCCAGGCCGCAGGCATCCTCGAACCAGGCCAGCAGTGTTTCGGCTGCCTCGTGCCCCACCTGACGGGCCCGGCCCTCGGGAGTGTCCACGCTGCGGGTCAGCAGGTGCCGCAGCTGGTGGGCGTGCCTGCGGGCAGCGGGCGCGAACCCGGTGTCGAGCTTGCCTGCCCACTGGTCAAGGAAGAAGTATGCCGCCCAATCCAGGAATCCCTCGGCGAACGCGCTGTCGTTCTTGGCCCGGTCCTGCCGCGCCGGAACGTGGCACACGCATTCATGGGTGAACAGCATCGGGAGAGCGGCGTACGCGGCGGGGCCGAACTCGTCACAGAAGACGTGCAACTCGACCACGGCCTGTGCCTCGTCAGGCGGCCACGGGGTGGTGGCCGTAACGACGTAGGGATCCAGGTGCGGCGCCGCGCCGCGTGGGTGGCTGCGGATGTGGGCCACCCACAGGGTCGCCGGGCGCCAGGCGGATCCGTAGAGGGCACCGGCTAGTGAGCTGATGCCCGCGAAGAGCCTGCTGAAGGGATCCGCGCCGCAGGCCAGGCGCACCAGTGATTGCACTTCAGTCAGCAGGTCACGTGCGGCTGCGTCCAGATACTGGAAGTCCAACGTCCGAGTGAGTGCGGCGTCCCACTGCTGCACGACCCAGGCCACCGTCGTCTCGTCATCGGCATCCCGGCCGGAGCACTCCTTTGCCCACATTTCCAGTTCACGCAGCGCACCCTGCACGGGCCCGGCTCGGCTCATGTCGCACAGCGCGGAGAGCTTCGTCCGAGTGGCGTGGAAGACGGCCGCGCGGGCCAACAAAGCGCGCCAGATGCACGGCTCGAGTCCAGCGTACGGCGAGGTTCCGGACACGCTCAGCGCCCATCCCCAGGTGCCGCTGTGCGCTCTCCAATCGCCTTCGCCCCGAGGCGGCGGCGCAGCCGAGGCCAGATGACCTCGGTCCAGAGCGTCTCAGCGATCTTCGAACCCGCGGCCACGGTGATACCGACGACAATGGTCGTCAGGATGGGCTCGGCCCCCTGCGCTCCCTCGCGGATCTCGGCGCTGGCTCCTGAGAGTTCGGCCGGCTCCAGGCCGGCGGCCCGAGCCGCATGGGCGACGTCGCTGTCCGGCTCCTCCAGTTGCCCGAGGATCCCGTCGACCACGTCCTGAAGCTCCGCAGCGCTCGCGTCGCCGCGCTGGTACCACTGCTCGGACATGACTACTGCCATGACTACCTCCATGCCGCGCGCGCGTGTGTGCGGTGCCGGTTCTAAAGAGTCGGGCGGTCCACCGATTAATACGCATTCCCGGAACCCGGCTTGTTGTCCGATGATGCCGGAAACCCGTGGGAACCTTCCCGAAATCGGTATGCGGCTAGCTCAACCGAAGTTGGCAGCCACGGCCAAGGAACCAGGAGCGATCATGAATCAGGACTCCGGTCTCTGGCCAACGAGGCCATCCCGACCTCAATTACGCTGATCATCCCGGACTCTGTCATCCGCCACGCACCGGTACCAGCACGGTGTGGGACACCACCGAGAGGTCACGAGCCGACGGCCGCGATGAACTCCGTCGAGGTCATCGGCTGGGAGAACATCGGGTAGTCGTAACGCAGCGCGTTGTCGTGCTCCTCGATCGAGGTCGCGGCGACGCAGTCGCTCAGGGTGATCACCTGATAGCCGTTCTCGTAACCGGTTCGCATCGTCGACTCGACGCAGCAGTTGGTGAGGAAGCCCCCCAGCGCGATCGTGGTGATGCCCTTGCTGCGCAGGATGAAGTCGAGGTTGGTGCTGGCGAACGTATCGAGGCCACGCTTGCCCTCGATGACGATGTCGCCGGGTTCTGGGGCGAGATCGTCGACGATGGCTGCACCCCAGGTGTCCTTCACAAAGGCATTGCCATCGACGACGCCCTTGAGGATGCCGTATGGGTGCGCGCTGAGCTCGTGGTAGCCCTCGGCGAAGGTGATCGGCGCATGCATCACTGTCGCGCCCGCGGCTCTGGCCTTCTCAACCACCCGCTTCGTGTTGGCCAGCATGTCGGTCTTGTTCATGACCGCCATGACGGCCGGATGCAGCACTCCTCCCTCGCAGGTGAAGTCGTTCTGGTACTCGATCAGCACGACGGCGGTGGTGCTCGGGTCGATCGACATGAGTGCCCCCTTTTTGGGTAGCCGCTGTGAGGTGTCTTCTGCCGGTGCCACGATTATGGACCCGCAGGATGAACTCGGCCCAGAGTAACTGCCTATCAAGCCGACTAGGTGGGTACCGGCCTGCCAATACCGCCGCAAGGGTCGCGGCTTCGACGTTGCCGCCGCAGAGGCCAGCACAGCTGCGGTGTCGCCAGCACCGAACGGGACACGATACGGCCAGCGTCCGCCAGCGCCGGTTGTAGGATGTCCCCCCACAGGACCGGTGCGCCGGTGCACTGTCCGGGGTATTCCTTATCCGAGCTGCTGGGCGAATTTGGCGACGGCGGCGGCGAGGGTGCTGTCTAGCAACTCCAAAATCTCGGGCCACCGTGCATCCGGGTCGTCACTGAACGCCAACGTGACGCTGTCTGCTGGTGTGGACCGCAACAGCGGTATTGGCAACGACCGATCCTCCTCCAGCGTGCGCGGTGATACTGATTCGGCGAATACTGTCACCGCAAGCACTCCAACCTCGCCCCGCCCCACACGTTGGATCGCGACCACGAATCGAAGCGTCTCACCGAGCACCACCAGGTGCAGCCGGGTCCACCAGCTACCTTTTCGCAGGTTCGTGAAGAAGTCGACTTCATGTGCTGTGCGAATTAGCTGCACCGCCCAGAACTTCGCTCTCTCATCCGGCGGGGCCGCATGATCGATAGATGAGCGCGCTTGTTGGTCGGCTTCGCGAAAATGATCACGAACGCCGGAGCCGAGCTGATCGAGATATGCGACGATTTTGTTGTGCAGCTCTTCGGCTAGAACTTCGGCTTTGGCCGCCCGATCAGTGAGTTTCGCCTGCTGAAGCTCTCGCAGACGTTGTGCGTATGCAGCGGCGACATCGAGAGCTCCCGTCCCTTTCGCAGTCGGTTCCGCTGGTCGCTCCAGCTCGGAACGTAGGGCAACTATCTCAAGCCGGGCAAATAAACGTATCAGGCCTCGTATATCGCCGTCATTCGCTTGATCGAGCGCATCGAGGTAAGAGCCTCGCTGGGTACGATCGATCACCAGTGGTGCGTAGCGCGCACGAAGCAACACCAGGAGCGTGACAGCTCGAGCGACGCGGCCATTACCGTCTTCGAAAGGGTGAATTCTGATGAATCGGTGATGCAACCACGCCGCGCGTGCGACGGGATGTTCGGCCGCAGTCTCCTCGTACAGCTCGAGCAGCCGCTCCATCTGCGATTGGACATGCTCAGGAGGGGTGTACTCAAGAAGCGTGCCGTCCTGACGTCGCACATGATTGGATTGCATCTTCCATATGCCGTGATGCAGTGGAATTTGCAGGATCTGCCCTAAATCATTTCGCGCCTCGTACGTATGTTGCGTATAACACACCGCTTGATGTAGCTGCCGAATAAAGTGAAGGCTGAGATCCTGGCCGTTACGGGCGGCATCCGCCAGAAACTCCAGAGCCTCATACTGAGATCTGATGATCGCCAATGCGTCGTCAGCTAATCCACCCTCTCGCGCCGCTACTTCGGCGGTGATACCTTCAGCCACGAGAGCTTCGGTGACTCCCCAGTCGACGTCGTAGAGTCGCTCGATGATTCCCGTCTCGATGGCGTGCCGCCGGAGACTGCGGCGCCGCGCCTCGGCGAAGTCGCCGGCGGAAGTCTGGGTAAGCGAAAGATCCCACGCTTCCCGAAGGGTGTCAACGCTGGCGAGCACTTGGTTCAACTCGCCGTTCACGGGTCCGAGGGGCTGTACTTCAGCCCACTGAAGCCGCTCCCCAAGACTCATGACGGCATCGTAGTAGCCGACCTCGCTCGTGGACGTTACGACGCGAGCCAACGGCGCCAGATCGGTAGCAGGGTGTCGAGCAGTGCGGCCGGGTTCTCGGTGTTGGGTGAATGTCCGGCATCGGGTATCACCGCGACCGAAGCGCCGAGGCGGGCCGCCATGTCGAGTTGCACCGGCACCGGCCAGCAGTCGTCGGATTCCCCGCAGGCCACCAGGCAGCCGATGGCGTTCGCTTTCAGGACGGTGGCCAGTTCGGCGACCCGGTCCGGTTCGGTGCGCAGTGCGCACGCCATGCCGAGCAACCCGGCCACCGACGAACGCAGAAAGCGGGTCCGTAGCAGAGCGGCGAGCTCGGGCGACTCGATAATCGCGTCTCTGGCCTCACGTAACCGCTGCACGACTTCGATGCCGTGGCTGCGCATGACCGGCTCGGTGGCGTCGAGCACCGCACGACGTTGTCCTTCAGGCAGTGCGCTCGGACCGGAGCCCAGCAGGGTCAGCCCTGCGACGGGGGCGCCGGCGAGCACTGCGGCTCGGGCCACCAGCCCTCCATAGGAGTGCCCCAGTAGCAGCACCCGGTTCCCCGCCGCGACCAGGTCAGTGACGAGGGTGGCCACTGTTCGGCCCAGTTGGGCAGGGAAATAGTCCTGCTCACAATCCGGCCCGCTCGACTCGTACTGTCCGGGCAGGTCCACAGCCAGCACGGAGAATCCCGCTGCACTGAACGGATCGATCAGCGGCGCGAAGTCCTCCTTGGACCCGGTGTAACCGGGTACCAACAGTGCCACGGCACCCACGAGGTCGGCCGGCTCGGCTCGTAATGCTGCCAGTGGCACACCAGCCACCGTCACCTGAACCGGAGCGGCGCTATGCGAGGTGATCTGCGACGGGGTCACGGCCCCGAGCGTATGAGTCACGCGACAGCCTCCTTAAGTACGGGCGCGGCAGGCAAGTGACCTGAGAAAGCTCGACCAGGCCATCTCATGTCTCGTATATCAACAGGACCGCCCCCCGCCGGTCAAGTAGTGCATGACCACCTCAGGAACAGGTGCGGTGACCGTAGGAAATTTTCCGGATAGCCGCAGCATGGTCAAGAAGGGTCATTCGATGTTCTGAATTCAGTACCTCGAACGGCTGACCGAGCCAGGTGAACAACGAGCTGGGAATGGCCGGGAAGCGTCGAATCAACAACCCCTCGAACATCAACGCAAGACGACCAGGGTTTCACCGCGTTGCTCCAGCACGACCTCACCGGCGCTGGCGGTACCGACGGGGCCGACATAGCCGCCGCGGTCCACCGGTAATGTCGCGATCTGCTCTCCGGTGGCGACGTCGAGCACGGCCAACGCTTCTGGCACCGGCAGCAGCAGTCGCCCGGCGAGCAACGAGCCCGCGCCCAGGGAACCCGGCCGGATCCATCTCGGCCGCAGATCGTTGACGTCCAACCCCACAGTGGCCGAGCCGGTGAACCAGTACAGCCCGGTGGGGGTCTCGGTGATCACGGACAAGCCACCGGGGGGATCACCGCGCAGATCGGCATCCGGGACCGCCAGCGGGGAATCGGCCACCTGGTTGCCCTTGTCGTCGAACACGAGCAGCCGGGCCGGATCGGGTAGCGCCACCGCGACCAGCTCGGGACTCAACGCGACGATCCGGGCGGTGGCACCGGACAGTGGGGTGCTGAAATCCACCTCGGGCTGGTCGGGTTCCTTCGGGTGGGCCCGCTGCACCGTGAGCCGGGCCCGGTCTTCATCCGGACAATGTTCGATCAGCGCAAGCCGTCCCCCCGGCACGACATCGGTGTTCAGCGCCAGCGAGCCGTGGATGCAGTCCGGTCGGGGCTGCCTCCCGGGCTGCGCCGGAGTCGGTAGGCGCCCGTAGGTCAGCGTGCGCACCAGGTCGGTACGCCACACTTCCAGGTACCGCTGCCCGGTGACGGCGGCCAGGTCGCCATCAGCGGTGAGCCGGGTCGGCGCCTCCACCGGTCCGGTGCGTTGCGGTCCCCGGCTGCCGTCCGCCCAGGCCAGCGTGCTCACCTCGCTGCACGTCTCGCCCCGCCGATACAACGCGACCACCCGGTTGTGTGCCTCGTCCACCAGGCACAACGGCAGATCCCGCTGATAGCTCCACCGGACCGAGCCCGCGATGAGATCGCGACCGGCTACCTCACCGGCGGCTCCGGTCACTGCCGTGCCGTCCCGGACAACGGGGATCGGAGTCGCCGGGCTGGACGCCCGCCAGATCTCGGCCAACGCCGAGGGCAGCCGTTCCTCGCCCGACCTGGCCGACGCATCGGCGGACGGGCCAGTTGCGGTGCGCAGAATCGTGCGCCGCGCGTCACTCGTCCACCACAGGGTGGTGGCGACGACAACCACGATCATCGCCAACACCACCCCGGCGATCAGATCTCGCCGCGTCCGGCGTTCCGGAGCGGGCACTCAATCCCCGGCGCTGCGCTGCTGCCCACGACCGCGACGGCGACGGCGCGGCCGGGCGCCAGCATCGTCGACCGGAGATAGCCCCGAGGGCGCGGTTTCCCCGCCCGACCCGACGAATTCGCCACCCCGGGTGCGCCGCCTGCGGGGACGGGAACCAGCGGGTTGCGTTGCGGAATGGTTACCTACGTCCGCGGGGGCGGTGCGGCCGACCCGGCCGATCCCTGTGCCGCGGCCGCGACCCCGCATGTCCCCCTCGTCGGTCGGCTCGGCGCCCAGCCCGGCCCGGGTACGCCGGGCCATCGGCAGCCGCCCGGTGGACTCGGCCGGAATGTCCAGATCGCTGAAGAGGTGCTCGGATGTGGAATAGGTCTCCGCCGGCTCGGGCATGCCGAGGTCCAGCGCGTCACTGATCATCTTCCAGCGCGGCTGCTCGTCCCAGTCGACGAGGGTGATCGCGACGCCTTCCCGGCCTGCCCGGCCGGTCCGCCCGATCCGGTGCACATAGGCCTTCTCGTCCTCCGGACACTGGTAGTTCACGACGTGGGTGATCCCTACGACGTCGATGCCTCGAGCGGCGACGTCGGTGGCGACCAGCACGTCCACCTTCTCCGAGCGGAACGCCCGCAGCGCCTGCTCGCGAGCCCCCTGACCCAGGTCACCATGCACCGCCGCCGCCGCGAAACCACGCGCCGTGAGTTCGTCGGCCACCTTCTGCGCGGTGCGCTTGGTCCTGGTGAAGGTCATCGTCAGGCCTCGGTCCCGGGCCTGCAGAACCCGGGAGAGCAGTTCCACCTTGTCCAGCGCGTGCGCCCGGTAGACGAACTGCCGGGTGCGTTCGTGGATGGCCGTGGCGTCAGGTTCCTCGGCGCGAATGTGCGTCGGGCGGGTGAGGAAGGCCCTGGCCAGGGTGATGATCGGTCCGGGCATGGTGGCCGAGAACAGCATGGTCTGACGCTGCTCGGGCACCATCCGCAGAATCCGCTCGATGTCGGGCAGGAAGCCGAGATCGAGCATCTCGTCCGCCTCGTCGAGTACGAGCACCGCCACCTTGCCCAGCACCAGGTGCCGCTGCTCGGCGAGGTCCAGCAGCCTGCCGGGGGTGCCGACCACCAGATCGATCCCCTTGGTCAGCGCCTTGATCTGCGGCTCGTAGGGCCGGCCGCCGTAAATCGGGAGCACGCGCAGCCCCAGGTCCCGGCTCGCGTCCGCGAGATCGGCGGTGACCTGCAGGCACAGCTCCCGAGTCGGCACCACGACCAGTGCCCTGGGGGTGCCGTCGAGCTTGATGTCCCCGGTGGTGATCCGCTGGATGAGCGGGACACCGAAGCCGAGCGTCTTGCCGGTGCCGGTGCGGGCCTGGCCGATCAGATCATCGCCGGCCAGGGCCAGCGGAAGGGTGAGCTCCTGAATGGCGAAGGTGCGCTCGATACCAGCCTTGCGCAGGGTGGCGACGATCTCATCGCGAACACCGAGCTCGGCGAAGGTGGGTGAGTCGTCCCGCACCGGAGCACCGGCCTGCAAGGGGTGCGGCGGGGCGGGCTCCTCCGGAGCGGTCTCGGAATGGTCCAGCGCGCGGGGGTCAGGAAACTCTTCTGAGGTGTCGATACCCCCGGGGTCGATGCCCGTGGGGTCGTTACTGGGGGGGTCGATATCGGACAATGGAATCTGGCTGACGGTCAGCGTGATCGCCTCTCTCGTACTGGCGCGCCCGCTGCCGTCCCGCTCGACCATCTCCGGGCCACCGGTAAGCGGCGTAGCGGAGCTAGGAGCGAAGGCACAAGGTACGCGCATGAATACGCCCGATGGCGTGGGCCCCCGGACGGGGAGGATCACCAGCGTGCCGCGACGGCGCGCTGAGTCACTCCCTGTGTGCGGATACTACCCGCCCGGGCGGTACACCGCGCGAAGTGCTCATCAAGGGCACCCTCACATGGGCCTAAGCTTCCGCTGTGGACGCGGCGCGTGCGGGCATCATCGACCTGCTAGGGGTCCTCGCATACGGCGAACTGTCCGCCTTCGATCGGCTCGCCGACGACGCCCGCAGCGCTCCCACGCTGAGCGGGAGGGCGGCGATGGCCATGATGGCGGCGGCCGAGATCGGGCACTTCACGCTGCTGGAGCGTCGCCTCGGCGAGCTGGGGGTCCCGGTCGGCGATGCGATGGCCCCCTTCGTCCGCAGCTTCGATGCGTTTCACGCTTCGACGGCGCCCCGGTCCTGGCTGGAGTCGTTGGTGAAGGCCTACCTCGGCGACGGACTGGCGATGGACCTCTATGGCGAGGTCGGTTGCTGGCTGGACGAGGCAACCGCAGCGCTGGTCAAGACGGTGCTGACCGATACCGGACACGCGGAGTTCGCCGAGCGGGAGGTGCGGGCGGCCTGCGAACGGGACCGGACCACCCGCGACCGACTGGCCCTATGGGGACGGCGGCTGCTCGGCGAGGCGGTCACCCATGCCCAGTACGTGGTGGCCGAGCGAGACGCCTTGGCCGAGCTGATCACCTACGGCTCCGGGGATCTTACGGTCCTCGCCGCACTGATCCGCCGGCTGCAAGTCCGGCACTGCCATCGGATGGTCGCCCTCGGACTGGCCTAGTGCACCCGATTTCGCCCTCGGCGCAGCGGCCGCCGCACTCGGGAAGTGCGCGCTCGACTAGCCTGGAGGTCAACTTCGATCACATCCTGGAGGTTCTGGCGTGGAGGTCAAAATCGGCGTCGCGGACAGTCCGCGGGAGCTGCTGGTAACCAGTTCGGATTCGCCGGACCAGGTGGAAGCGCTGGTCACCGAAGCGCTACGCAACAGCCAGGGCTTGCTGACCCTGGTCGATGAAAAGGGCAAGCGGTACGTCATTCCCGCTTCGAGGGTCGCCTACGTCGAGATCGGGCCCGGGGTTGGCCGCCGGGTCGGCTTCTCCGTGGAGAGCTGATCGGGCTGCAGAATGCCGTCCAGCGCACCCCCGAGCATCATCAGCAGATAGTCACGCAGCACTTCGCGCGACAGGGTGCTGCGCTCAAGCCACCAGTCACCGGCCGCCTGCACCATGCCGACTCCCGCGTGCGCCCACGTCTCGGCCCCACCCGGGTCCATGCCGAGCTTGTTCAGCCAATCCCGGAGAATCTTGGCCAGCGCACCCGCGAGCAGCTCGTTGTTGGTCGTGACGGGGTCACGCTGCACCGGCCGGTCGGGAAACGAGCGGCGCACCACGAAGCGATAGAGGTCCGGCTCCTGCTGGATGAACGTCAGGTAGGAATCGACCACCAGCCGAAGCAATATGCGCGGATCGGCTTGCTCGTCCAGGCCGCGAAGCAGTGTGGCCCGCAGGAAACCGGTGGCATGCTCGCTGACCGCCATGTACAGATCGGCCTTATCCTGGAAGTACCGATAGAGGATCGGTTTGCTGATCCCGGCCTCGGCGGCGATGTCCTCCATGGCGACGTCGGGTCCATGCTTACGGATCGCCGCCGTGGCGGCCTGTACCAGAGCCGCGCGGCGTTCCTCGCGACGGCCGGAACGGTTGCGTCCGGGGCTGGTCTCCCCGCGCTCGGTCTTGACACGAGCGAGGTCATCCGACATGTTACTTATGGTAACTGTTACCTTGGGTAGCGGCCGAGGCGGGAGGCCCCGATGACCACCACCGACCACCGCCGATCATTCACGACCCTCGATGGCACTCGGCTCGCCCTGCACTGGCAGGGGCCACCGAACGCCCCGCTGACCGTCGTGCTCGCGCACGGCTGGACCCTTGATCTGCGAGCCTGGGGGCCGGTCGCCGACCTGCTGGCCGCCACCGGCGAGCTGCGGGTGCTGCGCTACGACCATCGAGGGCATGGGCGCTCCGATCCCACCGTGCCCGCCAACGCAACGATCAACCAGCTTGCCGACGACCTCGCCGAGTTGCTCCTGAGCGAGGTCAGCGGACCGATCGTGCTCGTGGGCCACTCGATGGGCGGTATGGCGATCATGGCACTGGCCGATCGGCACCACGAGCTCGTGACACAGCGCGTAGTGGGCGCGGCGTTCGTGGCCACCTCGTGCGGTGACCTGATGCCACTGACCTTCGGGCTCCGGCCCGCACTGGCACGCCTGGCAGCCCTGGGCGAAACGCGGGTGCGGCGCATCGAGGGGATCACCCGGCGGCTGCGCGGACAAGAGTGGACGGCCTACCAGGTCCGGTTTATCCGGCCAGTGGTCCGGTGGCTGCTATTCGGTGAGCATCCCAGGCGGGCCGACATCGACCTCGTCGCGTTGTGCACGGCGCAGGGCCGTCCCTCGAACATCGTGGATTTCCGGCCGGCCTTCGACGACCACGACCGGGCGGCAGCGCTGGCCGCCTTCGTGAACACGCCGACCCTGGTGCTGGCGGGCGTGCGGGATCGGCTCATCCCGATCAGGCACGCCGCGGCGATCGCCGCGCAGCTGCCCGATGCCACGCTGGTGCGCTATGCGGGTGCGGGGCACATGGTGCCGCTGGAGCGCGCCGACCAGGTCGCGGCCCGGGTCGGTGAGCTCGTCCTGACCTGACCGAACAATGGGTTATTGGTTGGACGCTCTATGCGGTCGGGCACCGGCTTTCACCTTCCCCCTCCTTCTGTTTAGAGTAAGTACTGGCAACCGCGTCATTCTTGGTCAGGTGACTCTGCTGGGGGGCAGGTCGATCGACACTCATATGGTCGGGGCGGACACACAACGTTACATCACTGAATATCTTACGTTGTGGATGTGTCCCCTCACCGCATGTAATACGAGCCCTCATCGGCAAAAAATCTCGGTGGCCGCGCAAGTAATCACGCAGATAACGGGGGCAGGGTAGGCAATGCAATGTAGAGGATCAAGCGTGACAATCGATACCACCACACCGGCAGTTGTGCTCACGCTCAGCCGCAACACCACCCAACACGGCGAGCTGGGCGCGATCCGTAGCTTGGGGCGGCTCGGCGTTCCCGTCTACGCGGTGCATGCCCAGGCGTTAGCACCCGCAGCCCGCTCACGCTACCTGAAGGGCCGCTGGCGCCCGGCCACCGACGGCGTGGAGGCGTTGCAGAAGGGGCTGGCGACCCTCGCGGAGCGCATCGGCAAGCGATCCGTGCTGATTCCCACCGACAATGCGGCGGCAATCTTTTTGGCTGAGCACGGCGCGCCGCTACGCGAATGGTTCCAGTTCTCCGATCCACCCCGTGATCTGCCTCGCCGCCTCGCGGGCAGATTCACACTGCATCAGCTATGCCGCGAACTGAACGTGCCCAGTGTGCTCGCCGAGCTGCCGGGTTCTCTTGCCGAAGCGCAAGCGTTCGCCGATCTGGTGGGTTTTCCGCTGATCGCGAAGCTGGCCACGCCATGGCTCGCCAATAATGGAAACGCCCGCCCTGACACCTCAGTGCTACGCACCCGAGACGACCTCAGCCGTGCTTTTCAAGCCGACACAGCTCCCGAAAATGCTCTGCTGCTGCAGGAATACATACCACGCTGCCCCAGCCAGGATTACTTCTTCCACGGCTACTGTGACGCCGGCTCGCGCTGCACGCCCGGGTTCGTCGGGATCACGGAGCGCTCATATCCCGCGCACGCCGGTCTGACCAGTCTCGGGCGGTGGGTGGACAACACGGCGTTGCACGAGCAGGCCACAGACCTGGTGACGCGACTGGGATTCCAGGGCATCCTCGACCTCGAATACCGGTGGGACCCCCGTGACGGTCAATACAAACTGATGAACTTCAGCCCCCGGCTTGGTGCGCAGTTCCGGTTGTTCTCCGACGGTGCGGGAGTCGACGTCGTGGTAGCAGCACATCTGGACCTGACCGGCCGGCCGATCTCAGCCGGTGCACCGCTGACCGGCCGCCGCTTCCTGGTGGAAAACTACGACCCGATCGCCGCATTGGGATATCGCCGCAGCGGGGAGCTCAGCCTGCTGTCCTGGGTGATGTCGCTACGGCTGGTCGACGAGGTGGCCTGGTTCGCTCGTGACGACCTCGCGCCGTTCGGGTTGATGTGTCTGCGAAGCGGCGCACGGGCGTTGAGCCGCAGTATCACTCGTGGCCTGCCCCGCCTACCCCACCTAGCTCGCTTCCAGCCCATCACCACCTCGCCCATCACCGAATCCCCCATCACTAAATCTCCAGCACCGTCCCGGTCCCTCCAACCACAGTCCGAATCGCTGCAGGAAGCCTTTCCGCTGCCGGTCTGACGGCCGGAGTTCACCCCGGGGCTGCCCCGCCGTGACCGACGGCGGGGC
>JBOHHE010000043.1:0-2089 GCA_050700355.1 Pseudonocardiaceae bacterium | reverse complement strand
GCGCCACCGCTCGCAGCACAGTCACAGCCTTGTCCAGCACCCCGATGCCGCGATGCTGTCCCACCAAACGATACTAACGTCCCGCAATCTGAGAAGTCCAGCTTGGCGGGCGCTGGACGGGTGGGATCACGACGGTAAGGGATGGGTGCGATGGGCCGCACGCTTGCAGCGAAGGTCTGGGACGCGCACGTGGTGCGCCGGGGCGAGGGGAACTCAGCACCGGACCTGCTCTATATCGACCTGCATCTGGTGCATGAGGTCACCAGCCCGCAAGCCTACGACGGTCTGCGGTTGGCGGGCCGACCGGTCCGCCGCCCTGATCTGACCATTGCCACCGAGGACCACAACGTCCCCACCACGGACATCGAGTTGCCGATCGTCGACGAGGTCTCGCGCACTCAGGTGGAGACGTTGCGGCGCAACTGCGCGGAGTTCGGTGTGCGGCTGTACCCGATGGGCGACGTCGAGCAGGGCATCGTGCACGTGGTGGGTCCGCAGCTGGGCCTCACCCAACCCGGGATGACCGTGGTGTGCGGTGACTCCCATACCTCCACCCACGGCGCGTTCGGCGCGCTCGCGTTCGGCATCGGCACCTCCGAAGTGGAGCACGTGCTGGCCACCCAGACCCTGTCGCTGCGCCCGTTCAAGACCATGGCAGTGACCGTGCACAGCGACGAGGCAGCGCTGCCGCCCGGGGTCACCAGTAAGGACATCATCCTGGCAGTGATCGCTCGGATCGGCACCGGCGGGGGCCAGGGGTACGTGCTGGAGTACCGCGGCAACGTGATCGAGCAGCTGTCCATGGAATCCCGCATGACGATCTGCAACATGTCGATCGAGGCGGGCGCCCGGGCCGGCATGATCGCGCCGGACACCACCACATTCGACTACCTCGCCGGCCGGCCGCACGCGCCCACCGGCGAACAATGGGACGCCGCGGTGCGGTACTGGCGTACCTTGCACACCGACACCGACGCCGTCTTCGACGCCGAGGTGCACATCGACGCCGACGCCCTGACGCCCTTCGTGACCTGGGGTACCAACCCTGGCCAGGGCCTACCGCTGTCCGAACGGGTGCCTGACCCCGCGCAGATCACCGATGACGGTGAGCGGCTCGCGGCGCAGCGGGCACTGTCCTATATGGGCCTGGTGCCCGGTACCCCCTTGCGGGACATCGCCGTGGACACGGTGTTCCTCGGTTCCTGCACCAACGGGCGGATCGAGGACCTGCGGGCCGCGGCGGGGGTGTTGGCCGGACGCCGGGTACGGGACGGCGTGCGGATGCTCGTGGTGCCCGGATCGATGCGGGTACGTGAGCAGGCCGAGGCCGAAGGCCTGCACGAGGTGTTCACCACGGCCGGGGCGCAGTGGCGTTCAGCCGGGTGCTCGATGTGCCTGGGAATGAATCCCGACCAGCTCGCCCCGCGCGAGCGCAGTGCGTCCACCTCCAACCGCAACTTCGAGGGCCGGCAGGGTAGAGGTGGGCGCACGCATCTGGTGTCCCCGCTGGTAGCGGCGGCCACCGCAGTGCGCGGCACGCTCTCGGCCCCCGCCGACCTGGACTGAGTCGTGAGTGGGTAACAGTGTTATGGCACCTGAGGCCACTCACGAGAGAGGAGTTGCTGTGCATCCGTTCACCCGCCACACCGGTATCGGCGTGCCGCTGCGTCGCTCCGATGTGGACACCGATCAGATCATTCCTGCGGTCTACCTCAAACGGGTCGCCCGCACGGGTTTCGAGGACGGGCTGTTCGCCGCCTGGCGCGCGAGCGAGGACTTCGTGCTCAACCACGACGCCTATCGCAGCGGCAGCGTGCTGGTCGCCGGGCCGGACTTCGGTACCGGATCGTCGCGGGAGCATGCGGTCTGGGCATTGCTGGACTACGGGTTCCGGGTGGTGATCTCGTCCCGATTCGGCGATATCTTCCGCGGCAACGCGGGCAAGCAGGGTCTGCTCGCGGCGCAGTGTGAACGCGCCGACGTCGAACTGCTGTGGAAGCTGTTGGAGAACGAACCGGGTACCGAGGTCACCGTCGATCTCCAGGAGCGGCTCGTGCAGGCCAAGGATCTCATGGTGCCCTTCGCCATC
>JBOHHE010000042.1:0-4106 GCA_050700355.1 Pseudonocardiaceae bacterium | reverse complement strand
GTGCACAGTTGATCGGGTCGCACGTCGGTGAGCATCGCGGCGAGCACTGAGGCTGGCACGGCGACGGATTGCAGTACGGCTGGCAACCTGGATTACACCGAGGATTGCATGGGTTACAATTCGGCTGGCAATCTCGGTCCGGCTCTTCTTGTGCCGTCGCACGGGCGGCGAAGGCCCGAGCCAGCTCGGCCCGGACGCGGTGCGCTTGTGGATTGTTCAGGATCTCGGCCAGTTCCTGTTCGAGCACGTTGCCCAGGGGCAACCAGCGGGCGAAAACGCACGGCCACACGGCACCGTCCGGGCTGACCGCCGCAACCCCATCACCACAATGTCCGCACAACTGCTCCACGCTGATCTGCCGGTCGCGCACACCACGTCCGACTTGGCGCAGCCAGTCATAGCCGACCGAGGGCACACCGAGACCGACCAGCTCGGCCTGCGCCGCCTGTGCTCGCTGGTTGTTGTCGAGGTCAATTACCCCAGCCCGCAGCGGGACACCCCTGCGTACCGCCTCAATGATATTCGCCTTCGTGCGTCCATAGCTCGGCCGCGTAGTGACTGCGGCGTGCTGGTTAGGATCGTCGGAATAGTAACTGGTTGCCAGCGACACTCCCGGACGGGAGAAAACCTCCCACAGCTCGTCGCTGACATGTACGAGGTTGGAGAACACCTCCACCTGCAGCCCGCACCCGAGAGCGTACTCGACCAAATCCGCGAGCCACGGGTACAGAGTCGGCTCCCCGCCGATGAACTGCACCATCTCAACGTCGAGGCCATCGGCCTGGTCCAGTACCCGAACCCAGTCCCAGCGCGTCATCGTGCCGTGCGTTCCTCCTGGCCCGGACTCAGCATAGCAATGCACGCACTGCAGCTGGCACCGGCCGGTGATCTCCAACCAGAGAAACGACGTCCCCACCGCGACCTCACAACGTGCCGATGGCAATGATCGCACGCTCAGAAATGCCGCGGGGCGGCGGGAGACTGCAGCTCGTGCAGCGCGGCTCAGGCGCAGCTGCACGCAGCTGGTGCTGCGGGTGCTGCGGGTGCGTCGGCCTTGACGACGTAGACCTCCCAGGGTTCGTTACCGGGGCCGTGGACCCAGACCTTATCCTGTACGGCGTAGCAACAGGTGGTGTCGTTCTCTTCGCGAGTGGTCAGGCCGGAGTCGGTGAACCGCCGGCTCGCGGCGCTGACCTGGTCGGTGGACTCGACCTCGACTCCGAGGTGGTCCAGCACGGTCGGCTCGCCGGTCCGGCCCTCCAAGAGCACCAGCTTGAGCGGTGGCTCGACAATCGCGAAGTTGGCGTAGCCGGGGCGGAGCTTGGCCGGTTCGACCCCGAACAGTGCCGAGTAGAACTTGATCGAGCCCTCCAGGTCGGCCACCTGCAGGGCCAGCTGTACCCGTGACATCGCATCCTCCTTGTTTCGAGATACTTCAAACTACTGAACTACAGATTGCCTCTTGATTTGATATCTGTCAAGATAGAAAGGTGACGAAACAGGCGGAGCTGCCGGTGGTGTGCTGCTCGCCGCAGACCGGCGAGCCCCTGTCAGCAGAGGAGGCCTCCGAGCTGGCGCGGGTGTTCAAGGCGATCGCCGACCCGGTCCGGCTGCGGCTTCTCTCGCTCATCGCCTCGCACGCCGGCGGCGAAGCCTGCGTGTGTGACCTGACCGGGGCGTTCGCGCTGACCGGGCCGACGATCTCGCACCACCTCAAGGTGCTGCGGGAGGCCGGTCTGATCGCCGGCGAGCGTCGCGGTACGTGGATCTACTACCGGGTCCAGCCCGAGGCCCTGCAGCGGCTCTCCGACGTCCTGGTCCCCGGCTCGGCCGGCACTGCCGCCGGGGGCCTTCCGGTGGTCAATGCATGAACACCGGGAACCTCACCGCCACCGGCCCCGAGGCCACCGGCGTGGTCGCCAAACTCTCCACCCTGGACCGGTTCCTGCCGTTCTGGATCGCCGTCGCGATGGCGGCCGGCCTGGTCGCCGGACGGCTGATCCCCAGCCTAGGCGGCGGGCTCAACGCGGTGGCGGTGGACGGTCTTTCCCTGCCGATCGCGCTGGGTCTGCTGGTGATGATGTACCCGGTGCTGGCGAAGGTCCGCTACGACCGGCTCGACACCGTCACCCGCAACCGCCACCTGTTGATCAGCTCGCTGGTGCTGAACTGGCTGGTCGGTCCGGCGCTGATGTTCGCCCTGGCGTGGCTGCTGCTGCCCGATCTGCCCGAGTACCGCACCGGACTGATCATCGTCGGGCTGGCCCGCTGTATCGCCATGGTCATCATCTGGAATGACCTCGCCGGCGGGGACCGCGAGGCCGCCGCCGTACTGGTCGCGCTCAACTCGGTGTTCCAGGTGGTCGCGTTCGCCGCGCTGGGCTGGTTCTACCTCGTTGTCCTGCCCGCCTGGCTCGGCCTGCCCACCTCCGGCCTGGACGTCTCCGCCTGGGGCATCGCCCGCTCGGTACTGATCTTCCTCGGCGTCCCGCTGCTGGCGGGTTACCTCACCCGCCGCATCGGCGAACGCACCAAGGGCCGGCAGTGGTACGAGCACCGGTTGCTACCCCGGCTGGGGCCCTTCGCGCTCTACGGGCTGCTGTTCACCATTGTCGTGCTGTTCGCCCTGCAAGGCGGTGCGATCACCAGCCGGCCGTTCGATGTCGCCCGGATCGCGCTGCCGTTGCTGGTCTACTTCACCGTGATGTGGGCCGGCTCCTACGCGCTGGGCAGAGCCATCGGGTTGAACTACGAACGCACCACGACGCTGGCCTTCACCGCCGCGGGCAACAACTTCGAACTCGCCATCGCCGTTGCCATCGCCACCTTCGGCGCCACTTCCGGCCAGGCTCTGGCCGGGGTGGTCGGCCCGCTGATCGAGGTACCTGTCCTGGTGACCCTGGTCTACGTCTCGCTCGCGCTGCGCCGCCGAGTGAGGGCAAGAACTGCTGGTACGACCAGTGGTCTCCAACCTCGATCCACCCAGTTCTGGAGGGCCCGATGATTGAGATCAACTTTCGCGACAGCCTGTCCATCGATCAGCAACTTGCCCTGAGGACCGCGGCCTCCAGGTTGGTCGGCGAGTTCTCGGGTGTTTTCGGAGCGGAAACGATCGAACGTTTCCTGTACTCGTCCTACGACCAGTTCGCGGAAAAAGCATCGATCGTCAACTACCTGCCGTTGCTCGCCGAGCGATTCGCCCGCCAGCGCGTGCGGGCGTTCGCGACGGTGGAGGGGCTCGCCCACGACGGGAAGCCGATCGTGCTGTTCCTGTGCACGCACAACGCGGGCCGATCACAGATGGCCATGGGCTTCTTCCAGCACCTCGCAGGCGACCAGGCGCTGGCCTGGTCCGGCGGTTCTGAGCCGGGTAGCGGCCTGAACCCTGCCGCTATCGAGGCGATGCGGCAACGCGGCATCGACATTTCCGGTGAGTACCCCAAACCCTGGACCGACGAAGTGATCCGGGCGGCCGATGTGGTGATCACCATGGGCTGCGGTGACACATGCCCGATCTTCCCCGGCCACCGCTACGAGGAATGGGAACTCGATGACCCCGCCGGCCTCGACGTCACGAGCGTGACGCCGATCCGCGACGAGATCGAGCGACGAGTGCGTCAACTCCTCACCGATCTCGGCATCATCGAGAGCCGTTGAGGATCTGTCAATGTCGGACGCCCACCCCAAGGTCCCTGCCGTCCGAGATTTCGTGGCACGGAGACGAGAGCTGGTTACCAGATTGTGACGCGTTGGTCGGGTGGGCGGAACAGGGTGTCGCCTTCCTTGACGTCGAAGGCTGCGTAGTACTCCGGCAGGTTGCTGACGACGCCATTGGTGCGGAACTCCACCGGGCTGTGCGGATCGGTCAACAGGGCCGAGCGCAGCCGCTCATCCCGGATCTTGCCGCGCCACACCTGCGCCCAGCCCAGGAAGAACCGCTGCTCGCCGGTGAAGCCGTCCAGCACGGCCGCTGGTCGGCCGTTGAGGGACAGCCGGTAGGCGCGCAGCGCCACCGTGAGCCCGGTCAGATCGGCGATGTTCTCACCGAGGGTGAGCTCACCGTTGACGTGCTGGCCGGGCAGCGGTTGGTAGGCCGAGTACTGCTC
>JBOHHE010000041.1:0-2851 GCA_050700355.1 Pseudonocardiaceae bacterium | reverse complement strand
GCTTCAGCCTCACGATCATCAATGCCGATGTCCTGACTCACGGATATTCCTTTCCCAGCCGACTGGAGATCAACGACGGCTGATCTTGCCCTATCCGTGGCTTACACAGCTGTCATGACACGCCCGTGATCGAGATGCTGGGCCGCTGGCAACTGGTGGCCAGGTCAAGCCAAGACCCCCAGGCTCACCGGCGGATGCTTGCCCACGCCGCCATCCTCAACGCAGGTGGCGACATACCCCGAACCCCCTGGGAAGAAACCAAAGCACGATTGGCTTGTAGGTGTACATCGTCGACACCGATGACGACGTAGACGAGCAAATCGCCGCACTGTCCGTTAAAGCCCTCTCCTTCTTCGCCGAACTCATGACGCTGCTCGAACTAAGCCCATGGGCAGGCGCAAGCTATAACCGAGAACAGCCTAATGCCAACATGCGCACCCACCCCTTCGGACCTGCCGGCGAAGGCTTCATCATTTATTTGATATTGGAGTTGGAGCGATGTGTCAGCGCTATCTCTCCGAGGTTTTCGGCCGACTGGCCGACGCCGAGCTGACTGAGCTGCTCGACCCGGACTTCCCCAAAGGGCCGTGTCGGACCAGACTCACGCCCCGTGGGCGAGTTCGTTATCAGGAACTGGCCGCGAACTGTAACCCCTCTCCATACCCCGAGCAGTCATCCGGAGACTGCTCGGTCCCCCCTGAGCGCCGACCTACTAGCTTCTGGTGCGGCCCCCGGCCGTACACGCTCTCGCCGCCAGCTACGAACCCATACGACTGCGGCTGCGCATCCTGGCCGTCGCCGGCCGGATCGTGACCACCGCTCGACGACGCATCCTCAAGATCGACCCAACTGGCCCTTGACTGAGGTGATCACCACCGCGCACACCCGGCTCTGCACGCTGCCCGTCAGCCCCCACCTCAGCCAACATCAACAACGACACCCAAAAGCCACGATCATGATAAAGCACGAGGCTAGGATGAGTCGGTGACCGAGCCACAGGTGCGATCTAGCGGTGTTGAACTCCTGGAAGCTCGCCAGCTCCATCTGGTCAAAGCTGCCGCGCCGCAGGTGTCGCTCGAACATCAGTTGGCCATGGATCGTGTGTGGGACGAGGCGGTTAAGGCGAACCCGACTGGCTTGTTCGATGGGCCAGTGGTGGTGTGCGCGGGGATGGAGTGGGAGGCGCCGGACTGCTTGGCTCTGTTCTGGACACGGGTGACTTACCGGCATTACGCCCTGCGTCGGGTTCGGGGAGCCGCCCCGGTGTCGTCCTTGTTCGTCGCCGTTGCGCAGCCAACGGATGAGGGTGGTCTGCTGGTGGGGCGGATGTCGCCGTCAACGGCTGCTCCTGGTCGTGTGCAGTTTCCGGGCGGATCGGTTGAGCCACCAGAGGATCACGAATCGCTTGATGAGGCAGAGCTGCGTCGGCAAGCGGCTCGGGAGCTGATCGAAGAGACCGGTATCGACACCGCACCGGAGGACCTGACGCTGTGGGTTGTCACGCGCGGTGAGCACGGAAACGTCGGTGTTTTCTTCCGTGCGCCGTCGCGGCCGGAGTCGGTAGTGCGCGAACGGTTTTCGGCTATGGCGTCGGCTGAGACAGCGTTGGGGCGTGCCCCTGAGCTGGAAGAGATCACGGTCGTACGCTCTGCGGCCGACTTGGCATGCCTCGCTGTGCCGCATGTGGATTACCTAGGGCCGCTCGTCCGGCAGTACGCGGAAGCGCTGCTGCGGAGCGATGCCTGAGTTATGGCGATCACCGAATCGAGAATCTCGTGTGGCGGTGCGTCCTAGTCCAGATGTCAGGTGCCGGCGAGGAAGTTTCTGGCTCGGTCGTCGAGTTCTGCCGCATCTCGCAGGCCGCGGGCGCGGAAGCGGGCGAGGTCGCCGCGCATTCTGGTGACGGCCTTGCGGGTGCGGGTGGACCATACGCCGTCCATGTGGTCCAGAGCCCGGTTCCAGGTGGCGCAGGCCTGCTCGATGCCGCCGCGTTTGAGGTGCATCTCGGCACTGGCCACCAGGTCGAGTGCGGCGATCCGGGGGTAGGTGTCTACGGGACGGGACATGGCTGCGTGGGCGTACTGCTCGGCGGCGGCCCGGTGGTCGCCGAGGGTTTCGTAGACCTTCGCGGTGCGCGAGTACACCGATGCCGCCGGGGGTCCCCAGGCCAGAGCCCAGAATGGCATTTCGTCGCCGCGGTCGGTGGCCATCAGGACGCGGGCCTGCTCAGCCTCGGCGAGGGCGGCTTGTCGTTGTCCGGTCTTGGCCAGGGTATGGGCGTGAACGACCCGGAACAGGGCTTCGGTCTGGTTGTCCACCCTGCCTTTCGCCCGGTTCAAGCCCGTCTCGGCGAGGGCTAGGCAGTGCTCGGGGCGGTGGAGTCTGAGGCCTTGCATGGCCATCGTGCGCATCACGAACCCGTCGTGCCCGGTGATGCCGGACTCGGCGGCGAGAGCGTAGGACTGGAGGTAATACCGCCGGGCGAGTCCTTGTTGACCTGCGTCGTAGCTCTTCCAGCCCAGGAGGTGGACGCCGCGGCTGGCGACGGAGAGCATCTGTCGGCGGGTCTCCTCGGTGCGGAAACGGCCCCGACGCAGCGGGGCGACATCGTCGCGCAGGTAGGTGACCAGGGCGCCACGGCCGTGCTGTCCGCCGTGGCGTTCGTCCATTTCGGAGAAGACGCGCACCATGTCGCGCACGGTGGCGACTTCGGCCATGCCGACGGTGTAGCCGATGCGGGCGGCGACCAGGGCCAATCCAAGATCACTGATTGTTGCTGTTTGGTAGCCTTATGTAGCCAAGCGATCGAAGTCTGAATCGAACCAGTGTGTACTGTCGCGCACTAATCCTG
>JBOHHE010000040.1:0-3428 GCA_050700355.1 Pseudonocardiaceae bacterium | reverse complement strand
CCGGGGTGTACTTCGACCACGCGGTGGACAAGACCACCGACAAAGACGTGTACAGCGTCAAGATCATCCCCAGTCGCGGGGCGTGGCTGGAGTTCGACGTGGACAAGCGCGACACCGTTGGGGTGCGAATCGATCGCAAGCGCCGCCAGCCGGTGACCGTGCTGCTCAAGGCGCTGGGTTGGACGACGGAGCGGATCGCCGCGCGATTCACACACTCCGAGACGCTGCTCGCCACTCTGGAGAAGGACCACACCGGAGGGCCCGACGAGGCTCTGCTGGACATCTATCGCAAGCTGCGCCCTGGTGAGCCACCCACCAAGGAGAGTGCGCAGGCGCTGTTGGAGAACCTCTTCTTCAAGGTCAAGCGCTATGACCTCGCCAAGGTCGGTCGTTACAAGGTCAACAAGAAGCTGGGCCTGAAACTGCCGCACCGCAACGGAGTCCTCACCGAGGACGACATCGTCACCACCATCGATTATCTGGTCCGGCTGCACGCGGGCGAGGAGACGATGCCCGCCGCAAACGGTGTGCCGGACGCGACGGTGCCGGTGGAAACCGATGACATCGACCACTTCGGCAACCGCAGGCTTCGGACAGTGGGTGAGCTGATCCAGAATCAGATTCGGGTCGGTCTTTCCCGCATGGAGCGGGTCGTGCGCGAGCGGATGACGACTCAGGACGTCGAGGCGATCACACCGCAGACTCTGATCAATATTCGTCCGGTGGTGGCGGCGATCAAGGAGTTCTTCGGCACGTCTCAGCTGTCCCAGTTCATGGATCAGACCAACCCGCTGGCCGGTCTGACCCACAAGCGGCGGCTCTCTGCGCTGGGCCCGGGCGGATTGTCCCGGGAACGGGCCGGCTTCGAGGTCCGGGACGTGCATCATTCGCACTACGGCCGGATGTGCCCGATCGAGACTCCGGAGGGTCCGAACATCGGCCTGATCGGGTCACTGTCGTCCTACGCCCGGGTCAACCCGTTTGGTTTCATCGAGACGCCCTATCGCAAGGTCGTCGACGGTCAGGTCACCGAGCAGATCGACTACCTGACTGCCGATGAGGAGGGCCGTCACGTCATCGCCCAGGCAAATGCCCTGCTGCGAGAGGATGGGAACTTCGCCGAAGAGCGGGTACTGGTCCGTCGCAAGGGTGGCGAGGTCGACTATATCGAGCCGCACGGTGTGGACTATATGGACGTCTCGCCGAGGCAGATGGTCTCGGTGGCCACCGCGATGATCCCGTTCGTCGAGCACGACGACGCTAACCGGGCGCTGATGGGTGCCAACATGCAGCGTCAGGCCGTGCCGCTGCTGCGCAGTGAGTCGCCGCTGGTGGGTACCGGAATGGAGCTGCGGGCCGCGGTCGACGCGGGCGATGTGGTGGTGGCCGACAAGGCGGGCGTGGTCGAGGAGCTGTGCGCCGACTACGTCACCGTGATGGCCGATGACGGCAGCCGCCAGACCTACCGCATGCACAAGTTCCACCGCTCCAACCAGGGCACGTGTATCAACCAGCGGCCGATCGTGGCCGAGGGACAGCGGGTCGAGGTGGGCCAGGTGGTCGCCGACGGGCCGTGTACCGACTCCGGTGAGATGGCTCTGGGCAAGAACATGCTCGTCGCGATCATGCCGTGGGAGGGTCACAACTACGAGGACGCGATCATCCTGAGCCAGCGCATGGTCCAGGACGATGTGCTCACCTCGATCCATATCGAGGAGCACGAGATCGATGCTCGGGACACCAAGCTCGGCGCCGAAGAGATCACCCGGGACATCCCGAACGTCTCCGAGGAAGTACTGGCCGATCTCGACGAGCGAGGCATCATCCGGATCGGCGCCGAAGTGCAGGCCGGGGACATCCTGGTCGGCAAGGTGACACCGAAGGGCGAGACCGAGCTGACTCCCGAGGAGCGGCTGCTCCGCGCCATCTTCGGAGAGAAGGCCCGCGAGGTCCGGGACACGTCGCTGAAGGTGCCGCACGGGGAGACCGGCAAGGTCATCGGCATCCGGGTGTTCTCCCGTGAGGACGACGACGAGTTGCCGCCGGGGGTCAACGAGCTGGTCCGGGTGTACGTGGCGCAGAAGCGCAAAATCCAGGACGGCGACAAGCTCGCCGGCCGGCACGGTAACAAGGGTGTCATCGGCAAGATCCTCCCGGTGGAGGACATGCCGTTCCTGCCTGACGGCACGGCGGTGGACATCATCCTCAACACCCACGGTGTGCCGCGCCGGATGAACATCGGACAGATCCTTGAGACCCACCTCGGCTGGATCGCGAAGTGCGGCTGGCGGATCGATGGTGATCCGGAGTGGGCCTCGCGGTTGCCTGCCGAGCTGCAGCAGGCCGACCCGGGCACCGTGGTCGCCACCCCGGTGTTCGACGGGGCGAAGGAGGCGGAGATCACTGGGCTGCTCGGCTCGACCCGGCCCAACCGGGACGGTGACCACATGGTCGCGCCCGATGGCAAGGCGCAGCTGTTCGACGGCCGCACCGGTGAGCCGTATCCGTATCCGATCGCGGTCGGATACATGTACATCATCAAGCTGTTGCACCTGGTCGACGACAAGATCCATGCTCGCTCGACCGGTCCCTACTCGATGATCACTCAGCAGCCGCTGGGTGGGAAGGCGCAGTTCGGTGGCCAGCGCTTCGGTGAGATGGAGTGCTGGGCGATGCAGGCCTACGGGGCGGCCTACACGCTGCAGGAACTGCTGACGATCAAGTCCGATGACGTACTCGGCCGCGTGAAGGTGTACGAGGCCATCGTCAAGGGCGAGAACATCCCGGAGCCGGGAATTCCCGAGTCGTTCAAGGTGCTGCTCAAGGAGCTGCAGTCGCTGTGCCTCAACGTCGAGGTGCTCTCCAGTGACGGCGCAGCGATCGAGATGCGGGACTCTGACGACGAGGACTTGGAGCGGGCTGCCGCCAATCTCGGTATCAATCTGAACCGTCCTGAGTCTCCTTCCGTCGACGACCTCGTGCAGTAGACGACCCAAATGCAATAACAACGACCCAGCGCAGTAGCGGCTTCTCCATACCGCGCCTGGCGTGGGGGGTGGTCCTCCCGCCCACCCCCCACGCCAGGTGTACCGGTACTGAACACCAGCATCACACAGGGACTTCATCGACACAGGGAGAAGGAACGAGACGTGCTTGACGTCAACTTCTTCGACGAGCTTCGCATCGGCCTCGCGACCGCAGAGGACATTCGCCAGTGGTCCTTCGGCGAGGTCAAGAAGCCGGAGACCATCAATTACCGCACGCTGAAGCCGGAGAAGGACGGGCTCTTCTGCGAGAAGATCTTCGGGCCTACCCGGGACTGGGAGTGCTACTGCGGCAAGTACAAGCGCGTCCGATTCAAGGGCATCATCTGCGAGCGCTGTGGCGTTGAGGTCACCCGTGCCAAGGTGCGGCGTGAGCGGATGGGT
>JBOHHE010000039.1:0-19539 GCA_050700355.1 Pseudonocardiaceae bacterium | reverse complement strand
GCTTCAGCCTCACGATCATCAATGCCGATGTCCTGACTCACGGATATTCCTTTCCCAGCCGACTGGAGATCAACGACGGCTGATCTTGCCCTATCCGTGGCTTACACAGCTGTCATGACACGCCCGTTGACTCCCGCGGCGGCGGCACTGATCACCTGAGCCCGCAAGTCTGTGACGTTGCCTGCCACCCACACCCCGGGAATCGCGGTGGCCCCGGTGGGGTCGGCGGGCACGTGGCTACCCACGACGTGACCGTCGATCTGCTGCTCGGTCGGCTCCAGACCGAGGGAGGCGAGCACGTCGGCGCGAGCGGTGAAGCGTGGTGCGACCACCACGGCCTGGCGCGGGATGAGCTCACCAGAGCGCAGCCGGACACCGGTGAGCCGGTCGTCGGTCACCTCCAGGGCCGCGACCTCGCCGTCCACGACGGCGATCCCGCGGGCGGCCAGCTGCTCACACTCGGCCTGGCTCGGCGCGGGTCCGGTGTGCCGGAACAAGGTCACATCCGCGCTCCATTGCCGGAACAGCAGAGCTTGGTGCACCGCCAAGGGGCCGCTGGTCAGAACGCCGATTGCCTGGTCGCGCACCTCCCACCCGTGGCAGTACGCGCAGTGCAGGACCTCGCGTCCCCACCGCTCGGCCACCCCTGGCACGTCGGGCAGCTCATCGACCAGGCCGGTGGCCACCAGCAGCCGCCGCGCCAGCACCGCCCGGCCGTCGGCGAGCACCACGCGGAAGCCTTCGCCGGCTTCCTTACCGTCCAGGGGCTGGGCCGAGGTGACGGTGCCGGTCACGACCTCGCCGCCGTAGCCGGTCACCTCAGCGCGACCGGCGGCCAGCAGGTTGCCGGGGGGCATGCCCTCGCTGGCCAGGTAGTTGTGCACCTGTCCGGCCGGGGCGTTGCGCGGGGCACCGGCGTCGACCACCAGCACCGCGCGGCGCGCCCGTGCCAGGGTCAGAGCCGCACTGAGCCCGGCTGCGCCACCACCGACGACCACCACGTCGTACTTCTCTTTCACCACGTGCTCTCCTCCGCTCGTCGGTCAGCGCCGACCCACCCTGGAGCACCTGCTCCTGCTGGCCCGGGTCCACCAGGTACCGCTGGACGAGCTCGTCGACGCACCGGCGACCGGCGACCCGCGCATCCACCCCCGCCCGATCCACCGGAACGGCATGACATTCATCCCCCTGACCCGCCGGCCCGGCGGGCTGCAGGCCTACAAGCAGATCATTCCGGCGCGCCGGCCGGCGTCCGAGCCCGAGCTACAGGTCCACGAGGGGTACGAATGGCTCTACGTCCTGTCCGGACGGCTGCGCCTCCTGCTCGGCGAGCACGACGTGATCCTGACAGCGGGAGAGGTGGTGGAGTTCGACACCCACATCCCGCACTGGTTCGGCAACCCCGGCCCCCAGCCGGTAGAGGTCCTCAGCCTCTTCGGACCCCAGGGCGAACGCATGCACGTCCGCGCCCGCCCCTCCAACCGGTGAGAGCGGTGAAGCCGGACCACCCGCTGAGGCCCTGCAAGCACGGGTAGATTCCGTATGCCGTGCAAACCTTCCTGCCGTATCCCGAGTTCGTAGCCAGTGCCGTGGTGCTGGACAACCGTCGGCTCGGTAAGCAGCGTGTCGAGGCCATGCAGATCCTGCGGGCGCTGACTCGGGAGCGTTATGGCTGGAAGCATCACCCTGCGGTCCTGATGTGGGCCGACCACGAGGAGGCCTTGGCCTGCTACGCGATGGACATCTGTGCGGAGTGGGTTCGTCGCGGGTATGCCGACACCTGCGCGGCGAGCATCTGCGCCGACCTGGCCGCAGCCGACCTGCCGGCGCCCCGGTCCCAGCCGGAACTTGTCACCGCCAGGCAGCTGCCGCCATGGCTTGGTGACGAGCGGCTGCACCGCAGTCACCGTGCCGCACTGGTCCGTAAGGATCCGGAGCACTACCGGAACCACTTCGACGACGTCGAGGACGATGTGCCGTACTTCTGGCCTGTGCGCCGACGCCCCCCGGCTGCGCAATCGGGCTAGCCTTCCCTGGATCGGGGATCGGTCGGCCGACTTCGAATGACACCGCTTCGGCAGACTCTGATGGCCACTATCGGCTCGCCCACAGCGGTTGATCGACTACCCGGGTTCGGATGGTCACGCCACCTCGAACCCGCCCGCCCGCGAGTTTCGCAGCGGTAAGGCAGAACCTTACCCACATGTTCAACTGGATCTCCTTGGCCAACTGAAGATAGCTGTAGAGCAGGTGGATGATCCGAGTGCTCGGCCGCGCCCACGCTTCAATCTCGAACCGCAGCCGGGAGCCCCTCGGCCGGGCCCGGAATTCGATCTGTCCGGCCTCCAGGTGCCCGCTCAGCGTGGCGAAGCGAAATGAGGTGCCGGTCCGGTGCACCACGCGGACCGGGCCATCCCAGGGGCCCGGTATACGCACCACGATCTCGTCACCGATCGCGAGCTCGCCGGGAGCACCGGAGATCCTCTCGACCGCCGTCACCTCCGAGGGCACGGCCTTGTTCAGGTCGGTGGCGACCTTGTCGATCAACTCTGTCGCGGTCAACGACGTGTCCTCGATCTCCACCACGAACAACCGCCGGAACAGCGGGCCGATGCCCTGTTCCATGGGTTGGCTACGGTCATCCACCAATTGATCGGGCAGCGGCGGAGGGAGGTCGGTAGCGTCGCCGGGCTCCACGGAGCGATGCATCGGGGTCGTGGCCCACAGATAGCGCCATGAGACGAGCAGAACACCCAGCGTCCAACGCACCATGATCCTTAACCAGCGGGCAATCACAGATACACCTGACTCTCCCGTGTCGCGCTGATGGGCGGAAGCGCGGACACTGGGGGTGTTCCCCGGTCACCGGGCCGGCAAACCGCAGGGCGGAGACGTGGATGTTAGGTCAGATGTTGCACCGTGCCGGAATGCGCAGCGGGCATCTCGAGCTCGCGTCCCTCGGATCGGTCGCGCTGTGCCTTGGCCTGTGGATTCGGGCCAAGACGGTGGATCAGGATGAACGTGGCAACGCCGAAAGGCGAGCACTCTTCGCCGGATTATGGCCACCTACACTCTGGTTGATCGGCGACTCGCTACGCGGGCACGAGTGATCTGCGGTGCGTGATCGGCTGCTGGGAAACATCGATTACGTCGCGGCACTGGCTGAGCTACGCAATCGCGAGATCAACTATGATCCCAGTGAGGTACGTCCGTCCGACTGGAACTTCGACGTACACCGCAGCCCGGTCGGTCGCGAGCGACCTGGCCCGCCAGAGCCTGATGGGGTATGGGAGGTCGCCCGCGACCTGGTCCGGGACTATGAGTTCACCCCACCCGAGCTCATTCGCGCGGTCTACTGCCGTCGAGATCCGCTGCTGGGCCGCAACCTCCTGCTGGAGGGCCGTTTCTCGGTGCTGCGGTTCTACATGGGGGTACGCATCACCGCTCTTGTCGATGAGACCCGAGAACAGGAGAGGGTGTGGGGATGGGCCTATGAAACCCTCGGGCACCATCTCGAGCGCGGCAAGGTCACCTATGAGGTCGTCAAGCATCTGGAGAGCGGTCAGGTCGAGTTCGTCGCCTCCTGCAAATCCCAACGATCGCCCGCCCTGGGACCGATCCTCCTGTTGGGTTGGCTGTTGTTCGGACGCCGCGCTCAGCTGCGGTTCTACCGTCGATGCGGACAGCGGTTGCGCGACCTGGTGCAGACTTCGCTGTCCGGAACGCCGGCTTCGGCTGCGGTGCGGTCACCCCTGAAGATCGACGATCTGGTGCTGGTGCCGTCCGGAGTTGAACCCCACCCCCTCGATCGCTTCACCATCCGCCAATACGACCCAGCCCGCTGAATCCATTCGGACGGGCTCGTCGAAGGCAGGCTGCGCCGATCCCAACGCCTGATGGCCCCGTCGCATAGTGCAAATGGGCGAATGCCGGTTAGTGCTCACGGTGTTGTTAATTTATCGCGTCGTGATCCTCCCAAGACCGAACCGCCTCGCGCCGCTGCTGGTCAGCCTGACCGTCGGGGCGATCCTCGCGAGTGCCTGGTTGGCCCTTGCCGCGGATGCGTCTCGGCCGGCGCTGCTGGACGGAACCGGCGGGACCAGAGACCCATCCGTCGCGTCGACTGTGGATGTCGCGCCGCCGGTGGATGTCCCGCCGAGCGTGGGCGTCCCATCGACCGTGGATTTCCCACTGACTGCGGCCGCCCCACCGACTGCGGACGTCGTGCTGCAACCGTTGCCAACGGCGGCCGCCCCGGAGCGCGTCATCGATGGCGCGGCGCCCAAGGCAGAGCCAAGCACTCTAACCCGGCCACCGGCTCCGTCGAAGGCGGCACCAACGGATGCAGAGCGATCGGGAGCAGGGCCGGCTGACGCTCAGGCTTCCGCTCGCCCAGCCCAGCAGGCACCTGGCGACACGATCGCGGCTGTGATCGAGGCGACTAACGCCGAGCGGGTATCGGCCGGCTGTCTGGCCTTGCAGGTAGACGAGCGGATCAATACCGCCGCTCAGCGACATTCCGTCGACATGGCCGACCGGAGGAAGATGTCGCACATCGGCGGGGACGGCAGCACGTTCACCAACCGCCTTGATGCCGCTGGTTATCCGCGTCCCGGCGCCGAGAACATCGCCTTCGGCCAGCCGACGGCCGCTGGCGTGGTGGCCGCCTGGATGGCCTCATCGGGACACCGGCGCAATATCCTGAACTGCGAGTACATTGCCGTCGGCGTCGGCTTCGACCCGCGCGGCAACTATTGGACGCAGAACTTCGGCTTCTGACGATGTAGCCGGTCAGCACTCCTTCATCGCTGCGGGAGTCGCAGTGTCTTTGAGCTCGCCGCCTTACTCAGGTTGCCGTTCCGCAGCTGTGGCGACCGGTCACGCGACCGTCTTCCACGACGAGGTCGGAGATGGTGAAGCCTTCCCGTACTTCGGCTCCTGCTTCGGATGCCGCCGTCACGAGCAGTGTGTCCAGTACCGTCCGTCGAGGGCCGTACGCGACCGGATTGTCCTCGGTGCCTGGTGCTCCGGTGATCGTGAAGTCGCCCAGGTCGAACGAGTAGGTGTGGATCGGTGGGCACCGCGTCGCCGTGAGCCGGTCGAGCAGGCCCCATCTCCGCAGCACTGCTACGCCCGGCGGATGTAGCAGGTGCGTTGAGATGGTGGCGCTGAGAAATGTCGCCCGGTCGACGACCAGCACGCGGTAGCCCGCCCTGGCTAGCAGCATCGCGGTCGGAGACCCCGCGCAGCGTGCACCCACCACAATGACGTCGTAACGGTTCTCTGCCATGTCCGGTTCCCCATCGGTGGTGAGGGCAGTATGCGGATCACACCAGATCCTCGGTGTCCCGCACCCCTGGCAGCGGCACCTCTGGCAGCACGGCGGGCGTTTACTGTGCTCCGACGAATTCGGCCAATTCGCGTAGTCCGCGTCGGTGGCGTCGGTCGCGGCGTTCGGCTAACTCAGCAGGGAGCGCGGTGTCATCGACGCGTGTGGCCTGAGGGAGGGCGTCGAGGGGGATCACCCAGTTCGGTGGCTAGCCACGGTTTCGGCAAGTTCGGAGTGCGCCTGGCAAAGGCGGACGCGGTGAAGGTGGCCCGGGAGATTCTGGCCGATGCCCAGTGAGAGCATCCCTGAACCGCGCCAGCTGTGGCCAGGCTGGTCTCCCGACAGGACTAGCTTCGGCCGGGTAGACATTCAGCCGGTGTGCGGAGCGTAAGAATCAACGACGGTAGGTGGAGTGTCCTCGCAACCCCGTCCCGCACTCCCGGCCAGCGTATCGGCGACCCTGTTCACTGGTGTCGCAGATCACGGGGCCAGCCCGGAGTGGACGGTAGGCGTGAAGCGCTGGGTGCCATGGACGAGCTCCTTCGGTTGTCGCCGATATCAGAACGGCGCGCGAACAAGTAATCCCCGCAACGGCTGCGCATGACGGTTGTCGGCTTCAACTCTCCAGTTCGAAGACCTTGAGGACTTCGTCGCCGTAATGGTTGATCACTTTGACGGCGATCTTGCCGGACTTCGGCAGGGGGAACGGGCGCGATCGGGTGCGATCGGGTGCCGTACAGCGAGTCCCATGCCTGATCGTCAATCTCCGCGCGCAATGCGCGCTTGAGCCGCGCGTAGGGGTCGATGCCGCCACCGGAGAAGTAACAGTGCCGGACGAAGAACGACTCGTCGTCGTAGTCGCTGTCGATCATCCACAGGGCGATCTCGGTGGTGTCGTTGCTGCGGATGATGCCGGTGGTGGGGTCGTAGACGTCGACACCGAGCAGGTCGACGACCACCCCCTCCTGAGTACGGCTGATCCGCACGTCAGGCTCGCCGAAGATGGTGAACAGGTTCGCGGTGCTGCTCTTCTTGAGTACCGCCTCGCCCATGGCCAGCTCGGCGTTCATCCGGACCAACAGCACTGGCAGGCGGCCGAGCCGACGCTCGTCCCGCACGGCGACGAAGTCGCCGCCATTGCTGGGCGTGAATTCGTTGGCGGTCTCGGACGAATGCGCGTCGAAACCGAAGCCGCAGATCAGCAACAGGTCGAAGTCATTGCCGCCGCGCAGTGCTGCCCGTGCCGCGTCCTTCACCCAGGTGGCGTTGACCGTGCCGTACTGCGGCCCGACACTGACCGCGACGCGCTGCGGCGTGCCATTGCCGCCACCGCGCCGGATGCCCTCGAACTGGATGTACGGGTCACTGAACGGCGTTAGCGACTCGAATAGCAGCCGCTCGGCCTTCCGGCCGTTCTGCACCCCGGCGGCGAGCAAGTTCTCGTGCACGGTGCGCAGGTAGGCTTCTTCGTCAGCCTGTTCACCCGCCAGTTCCCCGGCTGGGATCTCGGTCTCGAACCGACTCGTGCGGTGCGGTGAGACGCTCTCCACGGTGAACCGCCCGGCAACCCTGATCTTCTTATTGTCCTCGTAAGGGCGGTCGTAAAGCAGTTCAGTGTCGGCGTGACGTGCTATCGCCGCGTCGATCTCCTGGCGGGTCATGCCCTCGTGAATGTCCGGGTTGTTGGCAATCGACTTGAGCGTGACGTGCGGGACGCGCTGGTAAACGAATCCCTTGCGGATGTCATCGATGGTCGGCGTGGTCGGCTGCGACTGCCCGGAGAGCTCCTGCTCCTTCTTGCGCCCACCGGGCGAGTCGGCGAGCAGGTAATAGGGTAGCTTCGCCCCCATCAACCGCTGTCGAGCCAGCGCGATCGCCACCCGCGACGTGTCAATCGTAATCCACCGCCGCCCCCACTGCGTCGGGTCCCGGGGATAGCGGACCTGCTCGACTCGGCTGGCCCGGTCAGAGACGAAGTCCTTCGCGTCGGCGGTGGGGATGTTGAGCCGCTTGTCGGCGTGGCGCACCGCCTCCACCGGCCTCGGCCCGTCCGTTTTCTTGGGTAGTGGCACCCGCTGTCCTTCCCTCACGCCGCCCGGCGCGGCGCAGGCTGCCGCCCCGCCAGCGCCTGCATCGCCTCGGTGAGCACCTGCTTGGCCTTGGTGATCTCGCTGACCCGGCCGATCTCGCAGTAACCCCACAGCCCGTGCCCACCGTGACTGTTCACCGCAGGCACCCAACTCTCCCGCGCCGTCGCGGCCTTCTCTTCGGTAGTGCCCGGCGACTTGCGCCCGCCGGACACCTCGACGATCAGGATCCGGGTCACGTCATCGCCCGCGTCGGCCAACCGCACCAGGAAATCGGGCAGATACAGCCGCGAGATGCCCTGGTGCACGTACGGGATGCCGAACCCGAGATGGTCGTTCTTCACATAAGCAGCCACCCTGGGCAGCGCGGAGTCCAGGGCCTGAGCCACCGCGCGCTCCCAAGAGTTGCCCACCCCGTCGAGCGTCACGAAGTTGACGTGAGAGCGCTCGGGCGAGGCGGCCATCACCTCCTTGACGGTCACGAAGTCAACCTCGGAGGTGGAGCCGACCGGGTCGAACTGCCGGAACACCGGCACGATGCGGCCCACCCGATCGCCGTCCCGCCAGGTGATCGCGTGCATGATCTTCTCTGCGGCCTGGTGCGCCTGCTGCGCGACGAGCAGCAGGCCGGGGAACGCGTCGTCGTGGTAGTCGACGCATTCGGCTATCCACTGCCTTACCAGCCGCACTACCTGCGGAAACAGCAACGGTCGCGGCTGACCCTGCACGGTCAGGTGGCGCTGCACGAGCACCTTCGCCAGCTCGTAGGCGATCTGCTGCTCCCGGGCGTCCTGCAGCTCGTCGAGGGTCAGCGTCTCGGCCTCGCCCACCACGCCGACCAGCTCGGTCCGGGTGGGGAAGTCGGCGGTGGACAGGGCGAGCACGGTGTCGGGTCGGAAGTCGGCGTAGAGCCGCTCGTCGGGCAACTCGATCCGGTAGCCGGTCAGCCGAGGGAAGCTGATCTGCGCTTGCGCCCGGTCGGGCTCGGCGTGCACCGCGCGGGTGGGCCGCATCGCCACGTCCCGGGTTTGCGCGACGGTGGGGATGAACCGGAACGGGACGCCGAGCACGTCGGCGTACTCGGCGCTGAAGTACCCCTGCTCGTCAACGGCATAGGAGCGGCGCCGCAACCCGCGGCCGACCACCTGCTCGCACAGCAACTGGGTGCCGAACGCCCGCAGCCCGAGGATATGAGTGACGGTGTTGGCGTCCCAACCCTCGGTGAGCATCGAGACGCTGACCACGCAGCGCACCCCCTCGCCGAGCTTGCCGTGCTTGCCGACGGTGTTCATCACCTCGCGCAGCAGGTCCTCGTCGGTGACCTCAGCCATGCTGCGGCCGGGAAAGCGCCGGGCGTAGTCGGTCTTGAACTCCTCGATCTCCGGTCCGGCGATCCGGCGGAACTCAGCCGACATGGCCTCACCGGACTCCAGCTGCTGGGAGTCGACCAGGATCGTGCGCGGCCGGTGCCGCCAGCGGCCGTCAGCGTCCACGTTGGAGAACAGCTCCAGCTTGCCGCCGACAGCGAAGTCGGGTAATTCGGGATGCGGGTGACCAGCGATCCAGTCGAATACCAGCTTGGACACCGCCGTGTTGCTGCACACCACGATGAACACCGGTGGGGTGTCACCCGCCTCGGCCCCGGCCGAACGCTCCCACGACTCGAACCGGCGGCGGTAAGCGCCGTAAAGCGAATGCAACGCGGTGTCCAGCACCTGCGGAATCACCTGCTCGCCCTCGGGCTGCACCGCCCGGCGAGTGCCGGTGGGCAACTGGTCGCGCACCTGGCTCCACAGGTCCAGATAGGTCACCGTGGTCGACACCCGGTCGTCATCCAGTTGGCTTCGTCCAGCGCGGTGCGCATCCACCCATCAGTGTTCTTGGAGACGACCTCGGTCAGATAGATGGCCGTCTCAGCGGCTTCCCGCTGGCAGAACATCACCCGGTTCTCTCGCTCCGGGTCCGCCCAGTGCTCCAGGAGCCGCCGGGTGGTCGGTGTGACCCGGGGGTAGCCGGCGTGGCGCCACCGGGTCACCCGTTCCCGAACCCGGTTGACCAGCTCGTTGGGCCGGATCTGGTCCGCTGTGAGCTCGGCCAGCTCCAGCTGACGGGTGCCGGTTCAGGATCGGGTTGTCACCTTGTCCGTCACCGCAGCCCACCTTCCACGATCAACACACGCTGACCGTAGTGGACCAGTTGTTGCCCGAACCGACCAGACCGGAACTGTGAGAGGTGCTGCTGAGGACTGTTGCGCCGATGGCCGCTATGTGGCAGAGCGTTGCGCCACCAGATAGTCGGGGTGAGCCTCTAGCATCAACATCGGAGATGCGATGGCTACTGAACTAGCGCCCGTGACGCCAGAGGTCTTGCGTTGGGCGCGCGAGAGCATCGGCGTGTCGCTTGACGAGGCGGCTCGCCGTGCTGGCGTGCCCGTGGAGCGCATCGAAGCTTGGGAGCTGGGAGAGTCCGAGCCCACCGTCGCGAAGCTCCGCGCGCTCGCGCAGCTCTATCAGCGGCCCCTTGCCGTCTTCTTCTTGCCCGAGCCTCCGCTGACCTTCGATGCGATGCGTGACTTCCGTCGGCTTCCAGGTCGAGATGATCATAGTTGGAGTCGGGCGCTCCACAAGGTGTTCAGGCGTGCACTGGATCAACAGGAGACTGCGGTGGAGTTAATCGAGGACGATGGGGCCACGCCGTCTTCGTCCATTCCAGCTGTCCCTGTCGATACATCTCCCGAGGCGGCTGGCCAGCTCGCGCGCCAGGTGTTGGGCATCACATTTAATGAGCAGTTCTCTTGGCGTAAACCGGACGAAGCTTTTGCTGGATGGCTGCAAGCGATTGAAGCCTTCAATGTTTTCGTACTTCGCACCAGCGATGTCGCACTTGAGGAGATGCGTGGATTTTCGATCAGCTCCGGACCAGTTCCGATAATTGTGATTAACGCACTTGACTGGCCACGTGGTCAAGTTTTTACACTTCTGCATGAATTCGCGCATCTGATGCTTCGCGAGGGTGGGCTCTGTGATCTTTTCGAACCAGACAGCAAGGAGGGTCGTGAAGTCGAGATGTGGTGTAACGCTGTGGCTGGCGCCACATTGATGCCAAGAGAGCAGTTTCTTGATAACGAAGTTATCGGCCCTCCCGGAGTACGCTATTGGGATGACGAGGTTCTCGTTCAACTATCCCGCCGGTGGGGTGTGAGCAGAGAAGCGGTTCTTCGACGCTTAGTTACCCTCCACCGCGCGTCTTATGAGTTCTACCAGAGCAAGCGTCAGGAGTACCTGGCTGTGTACGCCGCGCAGCGGGAAGAAGAGCGGGACAAGAGGCGCCAAACTACGGGTGGCCCACCTCCTTACAGAATGGCGATCCGAGACCGAGGGAAGCCATACGTGCGGCTCGTACTAGACGCCTATCACCGAGAAGTCATCAGCGCCTCGTCCGCATCCAACCTGCTGAGCCTAAAGCTGAAGCATCTCGCAGCCCTAGAGCGGGAAGCCAGGGCGTGAGGAATGCCCTACGTGTTTGACACGAGCTCCCTGATTGGTGCGTGGTTCCGTACGTACCCTCCGGACTTGTTCCCAAATCTGTGGGAGAATATGGACGGCCTGGCTCGTCGCGGTGATCTGCTTGTACCCGAAGAGGTTCTGCACGAACTGAAGGTGCAAGATGACGATCTGCTTATTTGGGTGAAGGATCGTGCTGATCTACTTGTGGTCTCCACGTCGCGTGCGGTCATGCTCGAAGCTAGAGCTATTTTAGTGGATCACAAGCATCTTACGAAGACCGGCACGGGTCGAGGGCGAGCCGACCCCTTTGTCATCGCGCTCGCGGCCACCCGTCAGTGTTCGGTGGTGACCCAGGAACAAGGTGGCACTGCTGACAAGCCTCGCATCCCGTACGTCTGCGGAGTCCGTCAAGTACCATGCATGGCGATCCTCGAGGTTATCCGTGCGGAGGGATGGCGTTTCTAAGTGGGTGGATTTCGGGCCGGTCCGTAGAGGAGGATCTTGCCTCCGAGGAAGATCAGCCATGCGGATTGCGCCGTCCTCGAGGGGTGACGAGACTCTCTGGTCCGGATAGGGGTTTCTATCCGCTCAGGCGACCTTCCGACGTGGGAGGGTGCCCGACAGTAAGGAGGTACTCCGATGAGACGCGGGGTCAACGTGCTGTTCCGGGTTGGCGGGCCAGCAGCGGCACCGGCGATGGCCGTCGGCGCGGCCCCGTTCGCGGCCGAGGCCATCCCCTTGACGCTCGAGGTCGATCCGCCGATGTCCCCGCGCGATGAGGCGATTTTCCTGCTGCACACCGCGGCGGAGATCGAACACTCGCTGATGGTGCAGTACCTCTATGCGGCGTGGTCGCTGCCCAGGGACGTACCCGGCCGCGTCGAACGCTGGCGCCGGAAGATCCTGCAGATCGCCCGGGAAGAGATGGCGCATTTCATCTCGGTACAGAACCTGTTGCGGTTCGTCGGTGGTCCGCTGAACTTCGATCGGGAAGACTTCCCTTTCCGTACTGAATTCTATCCGTTCCCGTTTCGGCTCGAACGGCTCAGCCGAACCTCCCTCGCCCGTTACATCGCGGCCGAGATGCCGGCTGAATCGGACGTGAACCCCGATCTCGTCGCCACCGCGATGGCCCTCGCGACCGGCGGATGCGACGATCTTCCGGTCAATCGGGTCGGTGCACTGTTCAACCGGCTGGCGACCCTGTTCGCCGACGAGCAGAAGCTGCCGGACGAACTCTTCAGATCCGATACCGCCGACGTCATCCAGGCGCTTCCCGTGCGATACCGGGCGGACGTCGGACGTGGACCGCTGTATCTGCGCACAGTGCGCAGCCGAGCTGAGGCGCTCGCACTGCTCGACGACATCGCCAATCAAGGTGAGGGCGACGAGGACATGCCACGGTCCCATTTCCTCGCGTTCATCGACATATTCGACGCCTGGCCGACGGATGACGGCGCCATATCGCTGGCCGTGCCGACGCATCCCACCATCGCCACCACTGAGCCGGATGCCGAACCGGCTACCGGGCAGATCACCCACCCCCGAGCCAGGGCATGGGGGTCGGTGTTCAACCATCACTACCGGATGCTGCTCGGGTGGCTCGAACATGCACTGCTCACCCCTACCGCCGCCGCGGCCGGTACCGGACTCCCGCTCCGTGCGTTCGCGGAGATGCTCGTGCTCTCGGACGTGGGTCAATTGCTCACCACCCTGCCGCGCACCGAGCACGGTACGGACCGCGCAGGTGCACCGTTCAAGCTGCCTTACTCGCTCGCTTTCCCTGATCTCCCGGGTGACCGCTGGGACCTGCATCGGGACCTACTCGGCACCGCACGAGCGCAGCTCGACGCACTTGCCGCCGGCGCGAGCGACGCCGAGGACGCGACCCGTCGACGCGTGCTCAGTTCGATCACGGCGGCGGAAGCATTCATCGAAGCGGAGGACAAGCTATGAGCGTGCTCTCGTTCCCTCGGCTGTATTTCAGCGGCGCGATGTCATGGGATCCGATCGTGGCGAACAACGTCCGGGCCATCTATGACGCCGTCACCGCGCGGGCCGGACTCCTCCCCGGCGAGACGGCGGCCGCGTTCCGCCAGCGATTGATCAATAATACCGTGGCCCGTGGCGACTGGAATTATTTCGGCTCCCATATCTGCGCTCTCGAGAAGACGCAGATAACCGGCGGCGCACCCGAGCCCCGAGAGAGCGCGAGCCCCGACGACCAACTCCTCGAGGCGCCCGTCGAGCTCATCGGAAAACTGGTGGACATCGACCCGGCCGGGGCACTTTCCCAGGTCTTCTTCGACGAATTCTCCATCGGCGTACCGGGCCGCGCCCACCTGCGTGCCCGTCCCCGCAGGCGGATGAGCTCGCGCTGGATCAATTTCGGCCGCAATCTCGGCCCCAGGGACCCGGCCGCGCCTGCGGCCGGGGCGTCTGCGGCGTGGCAAGCGGTGTTCCCGGCAGCGGACGTGGAGATCGTGCGAGCTGCGGAGTCACCACTTCTCGAGAGCTTGGAGGAGGCGCTGCGCCACCCGCGTGCCCGGGGGCTGATGTGTCGCATGTCCACCTATTGGACGCAGTACTACCAGAACGGCATCCGTAATCCGTTCCCGTCGGTCCGCGCGATTGAGGAACTGCAGCAGCTCCATCAGCAGGAACTCTTTCCCAACCCAGCCTACAGTGTGGTGGTAGGAGCGGTCGGGGTATGGTTCGAAGGCGACAGCGAAACTGTCCCGGGTGGGCGGCTATTGTTCCGAAGCGAGCCGGACGGACTACTCGGACCGGCTGCCGCGGAATTCCATCCGACCGACGGCATTCTTTCACTGGACTTTTCGAACACCATTCCAGAACAGGACGCAAACCTGGAAAAGGTCGATCTCGGCCCTATCGTCGTATCGGTGGCGCAGGGCGGAGTTTCCACCGAGATCGGCCGGATCGAGCCAACGGACTACCACCGAGCCGCCTACGAGGCGACTGCGGGCATCGTGGATGTCGACGTCTCGGCACCGCCGGACGGTGTACTCTCCCTCCGCGTCGACACGGCTGGCGGCTCGTCGTTACTTACCGAACGGGAGCTTTCGGCGTTCTGCGACGACTGCAACGTCTACCTCGACCAGGACGAGGTGCGGACGCTGACGATCCAGGCCCGCGAACGCGGTGCGGCCCCGACGCGGCCGCTCTCGGTACTCGTCGCCACGTACCCGAGGACCATGAACCAACCGACCGAGCCTACCGTGCTGCCGGTCTCGGCGGACGGCACGGCCAAACTGGAAATCCGTGGAACATCGCCCGGCTTCCGTCATCTGGGATTCGTCGTCGTCCCGGCGGGGCAGATTGCCCAGCCGCCTGAATCGCTGGACATCGACAGCGCGCAGCTCACCAGCGTGCGTACCCTGCCGTTCGACGACGCGCTGGAAGCTGCCACCTCCGATGACGAGCTGACCTGGGAATTCATCTACGCGAATGTTCTACTGACCTACGACGCCATCGCTCCTCGGATGAGCACGATCATCGATCTGTCCGACGCCGACGCGGTCCGGACCTTTGCGCGGCGGCTCAAGGAGGTCACTGCGGCCGAGTTGTTCGAGAGCTTGCGGTACATGCCCGTCACCCGCGACCTTTCGCGCGGCAGGCGCACGCTGCTGCACCGCTTCTGCGACCTTGCGCTCAGCGGGCAGTCCGAGGTCGAGCCCGCCGCGGTCGCCCACGTCGTCCAAGGGCTCGATGCTCTCCGCCAGGCCGCCTCACCGCCGACGTCCGATCGGCTCCCAGGGGTGCCTGCGGGGAGGTTCTTCGATAAGCGTGTCGTCGAGTGACCGAGCGATCGGGCGGTGACGGTGGTTCACTGACGCGTTATCTCATGCTCGTCGCCGCGGTCCCGGTAGCGCTCCTGGCCGTATACGCGGTGACCGAGGCTTTCGCTGCACCGCTGTTCGACGATCCAGCGGCCTGGCTGCCCGGCAGCGGTCTGCCTGCGGCAGTGGCCGCCGTGGCACTGCTGGTCGCCGACGTTGTGTTCCCGGTTCCCGCCAGCCTTGTAATGATCACTAATGGTGTGCTGTTCGGTGTGCTCGGGGGGACGGCCCTGTCGCTGGTGGGCGGGGTGGGTGCCGCCGTCGTTGGTTATGGGCTGGGGCGTTTCGGCGGCACCCGGCTGGTGCGGCGGGTCTGCTCGGACGCGGAACAAGACCGGGCCGACCGTCTGGTACGCCGATGGGGACTGCTCGCTGTCGCCGTCACCCGCCCGATACCGCTGCTCGCCGAGAGCGCTGTCGTGGTTGCTGGGGCGTCTTCCCTCGGATTGCTTCGTACCACGGCGGCCGCTGCCGCGGGCGCATTGCCTGGCGCGGTGCTTTACGCGGTAGCCGGCTCGCTCAGCGCCGATGTATCAAGCGGACTGCTGGTATTCGCCGGGACGTTGGCCATCGCCACAGGTCTCTGGTTGCTCGGACGCTCGCGAAACATGGTCCGCTGGGCGAGTGCGTTCCGCCGGTAGTTGACCTTCAGTCCGGGCGACGTCAGGTGCGATGGTGGACAGGGCAGGCAAGGACTGGCCCGCGTATCGTTCGTGACGGGCGGCGTACCGAGAGTTGGCTGTCCGGCCTGAGCCTGGTGGAGGGACGGAGGGGGATTCTAAGGTGGCTATTGACGCTGTTATCCACCTCGATCGTGTCCGCTGCGCCGCGGAGAGCGACCCGGGGCGTTCCGAGCCTTACGCCTGGACTGCGCTGATCGCAGGCGACTTGAGCAGTTTCGAGACGGGTGAGATCGTCGTCAGCGCACCAGACGTTGCGGCTGGCTCCCGCACCGTGATCAACAGCGGGATGCGGGCTGGTGACCAGGCCTCGATGCCGTCGGCACAGCGCCGTTTCGAGCATCACTTCGGGGACGAAAGCAGGTTGGGTTTCGTCGGCATCGTGGTCGCCATGTTAGACGACAACGGGATGCCGGGGGACGCGGTGCGCGCCGGATATCGGGCATTCCTCAGAGAGCTCAAAGCGGAGGTGGGCACGCTTCTGGCAACTGAAGGTGAGCCGAACGAAGAGGAACTGGCCGACCTCGGCAGGAAAATTAAGTCGAAGGTGAAGCTCGCGGTCAAGCGCAACCTGTCCTTCTGGGAGAAGGTCCAGATCGGCGTGGGAATTGGCGACACCGATGACCCACTGGGGTTCGACGCCGAGTTCATCTCGTTCATCCCGGCGAACGGCGCTGGGATGCCGAGCCCATTCACTCTGACGTTCGAGGAGAAGTGGAAGGGACCAAGCTCGGTGCAGTCCCCCAGCAACGCCCCGCCAATTCTGGGCCCGGAGATCGAGCTGGTACTGAACCACTACGAGATCGACGGGCGCTTCGAGCTGCGCGACGTACGAGATCATCGCGTCCCCCCGCGTCAGCCACCCACGACACCGCCACAGCCCCGACCGCCACGCGTCCCGTCCCGCCCCCGTCCTCCCGGCACGAGTGAGCCGTAACCCTGGATCCGCTCGTAAGGGCAAACTGATCACACTCAGCATCGGGCTGACCGTCGTCGCGATGAGTGGGTTGCCAGCGTGGTTGTGGGATCTGCTGGCCCAGGCTTAGGCGTGGCGGTCCGCGCAAGCCCGCCTGGCTACCACCCAGGAGCGGTTGCGGTTCCTGGGTGGCTGATGCCCGATATCGACTTAACCCGAGCACTGCTCCAGCGCCCCGGTGGCCAGTTCCCGGAAGATGCTGGACTTCTCGCGGGTGTCCTCACCGGGTACTGCGCCGTAGGCATCGGCATAGACCTCGTACAGCTTTTCCATGAGGCCGGGCGGCAAGTCAGGCTCCTATTATTCAGAGTATGTGTGCTTCGTGCTGCCGTTGCCGCTTCGTGCGGCCGAGTGGTAAGCGGCTAGTTGTTCATCCAGTTCGCGGACTGGCTTAGTTCGCTTCCAAGGAGTCAGCAGACCACGTATGCCCGTGACACGATCGATAATCCTCTGTGAGCCGTTTCCGGCCGTGAGCCGGAGAACGTCTGCCACGATACTGCTGGCTTCGGCTATTTCCGCCTGCTGGATACGTGCGTCAGCCTTGGACAGCAAGCTAAATGTGTAGTTATGCACGTTGGCTGGGTCGGCCAGGGTCAGTGATTTGTCCAGAGCGCTCAACGCTGCTTCAGGCCGTTGTAGCTTGAGAGCGCACTGACCTTCGGTCTCCCAGTAGAAGGACTCATCGTAGAAGTACCACCAGGAGGCCGACGGCTCATCTGCGCGTGCTGTTTGCAGGGCGGCGTATTCTTGGTCAAGGGTTTCGCGGCACTTGTCCGGCTGGTTATCCGCCGCGTAAGCTTGGACTGCCACGTCGGCGGCATACGCCTCAGCGAATGGACTGTTCGCTAGTTTGGCCCAGACAGCGGCGGCCACGGCGTGGTCGATGCCCACCCGGGGCTTGCCCTGCCAGGTGGCTAGCTGGCTCATGGCGCAGAGGATGTAGGTCACCAGCTCGACGTTCTGGGCGTCGTGGGCGGCGCTGCGGGCATCGTCGTAGTAGTGCTGAGCACTCGGGTAATCGCCCATGTTGAAGCACAGCCAGCCCAGCTCCTGGGTCAGCTCGGCGTAGGCGGACACGGCGCGGGACTGGAAGTCGGGCGGTGCTGCCTTGGCCAGGTGCTGCGCCAGCTGCCGGTGCCCGATGACGTTGTGCAGGGTGAGCTGGGGACCGAGGACGTCGCTCTGCTGACGCAGGTTAATGATCATGCGCTCGGCGTAGGTCAGGGCTGGCAGGTCGAAGGTGTCGGGATGCTGCAAGAAACGGGTCACCGGTTCGTATTCATCCGGGTTGAGCACGTCGAACAAGGGTGACACGGCCGCCAGTGCGAATGCCGAGCTCAGCTTGGCTAGCAGTGCTCGGCGGTTCACAGACGGGTCGAGTCGCTGCATCCACATCAGAATCACCTGCGCCAATTCAATGAAATTGACTTGTTGTAGCCGCCGAACGAGCGAGGCGGTTTCCTGCGTCAGTAAAAGTGGAGACAGTGCCTCCTGTACGTCTCGGTCATCCTGGGTCGATCCTTCTGTGTCAGAGTCAATTATACGCCCATCGGGGAGGATCAATCGTTTCATGTTCGAATCAGGCTTCGCTGCGCCGGTCGCGTCCAGGTGGCGGAAGTTGGGCAGATCAGCGAGGAGATCGCTGACCGAGCATTCGTAGAGTTCGGCCAGCTTGCTGAGATTGCCATAGGTTGGAGCATGGCCGGTAGGGCCTGGCCAGGATTCCCAATTCGAGAAGTTCTTGAAGGTCTTCATTCGTCGGGCCAGAGTTTGTTCCATTCATCGGCTGCCTGGCTCTGGCTCCAGCCATGGGCGTAGCGGAAGGCCACCCGGGCGTTGAGCTGGTAGGACTGCCTGATTGTTTCGGCTGCCTCCACCCAAGACGAGCCTGACGAACGCAGTGACTGCACCAGCAACTCACGCTCCTGCTTCTGGCTGCGTGCTCCCCTACCCATGGCACCTTCCCTCGCGTTCGTACGGCTTACTCCGTACGGAGGCTGCTGCTCCCGGCAGAGGGACGCTACCTGCTGGACGGGGTCTGCCCAACCGTGCGCGGAAGTTCCCCATGTCTTTGGAAAATACGGGAGCGAATAGTGATCTAAAGCTGGCTACTGCTCCGGATGGGTGACAAGCAAGGGGTCGGACAAGGTACTCTGCAGGCCCAGAGTCGGGATGTACGAGTCACCTGGGGTGCGGCGCGGTGCCTGGCTGGTTTGCTGTCTCACGTTTCTCCCCCCAACGTGACGCAGATACTGGCCGGGCACTGACCCCGAGCGTTGCTACCTAGTGATGCCCGACCCGGCTCTGGGCGCCGTCTACCTGCGATGCGGACGAGCCCCCCGGGGGGTCAGGACTTGACAGAGCGGCATGATGAGAGATCAGCTAAGGAGAAGGGGTAGGACGAAGCGATGACCACTGTTCAACCGTTCGGGCTGACGTTCATGGAATCCATTCCAGCACAGCCAATACCAGCCCCTCTAGCCGGGGCCGTGCTGGATCAGCAACGCCACATCGCGACGTTCAACGGACGCCCCCTGTGCGAACTGGTGGGGCTGGATGAGGAGATGAACAGCTCCTCCCAGACCAACACCGACGGGGAAGATTCGATCACGGGTCTGGACACCGACCCGCTCTACGACTAGTGGGCAGTGGTGCTCCTCGGCGTCCACGGGTGCTGGTACTGACAGCACCCGTGGATCCCACAGCTGACTACGTGATCCAACAGCTCAGCACGACGGGCGTACCCAGGGCTCGCGTCGACTCCGCGGACTTCCCGGTCGAACTCACCGCCTCCGCGACGATCAAGCCTGGCGGCCCCTGGATGGTCACGCTCAACGACATCGATCTCGACGACGTCACAGCCGTCTACTACCGGCGACCCGGCCGCTTCGTGTTCTCTCCCGATATTCCCCATCCATACCTGTCCTGGTGTGAAGGCCAAGCCCGATACGGCTTCTGGGGCGTCTTGGAATCCCTACCCGCTCTCTGGGTCAACCATCCCCGGGCTGTTGCCAGCGCGGAGTACAAGCCCCGGCAACTGGCCTGGGCCAACACCTGCGGTCTGGCCATCCCTGCGACCCTGGTCAGCAACGACCCCGACG
>JBOHHE010000038.1:0-1892 GCA_050700355.1 Pseudonocardiaceae bacterium | reverse complement strand
GCGCACCCCCGACTGGTCAGCCTTTCCCTGGTACTACTAACGGTGATGGGTAGACCGGCTATGAGCAGCGGCGCAGCCACAGTAGAGATCATTGGGGCCGTCCCTGGGCCGTGACAACTTCGCCGGAGCGATCATTTTTCGCTATCCACGCCGTATCGATCGCCTTCCGGGTGCGATCTTCGGAGTCGGGCATCAGGTGGCCGTAGGTGGTGAGCACGAGCGTCGCGTTCTCGTGTCCGAGGCGTTCGGCGACTGCCACCACGGATTCCCCAGCGGCCAGGAGCACGCTGGCGTAGTGGTGGCGCAGATCGTGGCTGGTGGTTCCGGCGGGCAGCTTCGCGCGCTTGACGGCCGATGCGAAAACCCGGCTCGCATAATGCTCCTGCCACAGCGGCCGACCGTTGCTGGTGTGGAACAACAGTCCGTCAGCCGCCGGCGGGAATGCCGCGATGTGCTCGGCGAGCGCTACCGCCACCACCTCCGGCAGCGGCACCGTGCGCCGTGACCGGGGCGTCTTCGGGGGGATGCGTTCTCGGGTCTTCTGGGCGATCTGGTGCTCGACACGCACCGTGCGGCGCAAGAAATCGACGTCACTCTGGCGCAGGGCGAGCAGCTCACCGATCCGCAGCCCGAGACCGGCCTGAGTGAGCACCATCGCCTCGTACCGCGGCGCGACCGTGTCAGCCAAGGCGCGGACCTGCTCCACCATTAGCGGCACAACCCGCTCCTGCTCGTTACGCGGCAGGCTGACCCGGCCGAAGGGTGAGGTGCCGATTAGGCGGTCCAATGCCGCTGCCGCGAACACCGACCGCACCAGGCCCACCAACAGCCGCAGCGTGGAAGGTGCCAGTACCTGCGCCCGGTCGGTGACCCATGCTTGAACCTCGGAGGGCCGCACCGCGGCCAGGCGCCGACCACCCAGCGCTGTGCCCTCCAGATGGGTGCTCAGCATCGACTCGACCCGCGTCACCGTGCGCTCAGAATGGGGCCTACTCGCCGCGTAGATCCGGGCGTAGTCGATAACGATCGTTTTTGGACGCCGTCGGTGACCGACGTCGAACGGCGGTTCGTGCTCGATCTGGAGGCGGGCCGGAACACCGAGCAGGGCTGTCTCATTGAGATCATGAAGCCCGGTTCGGCCGGTACACCTGACTGCGCCGGAACGCCCCGGTCACTCTCGCCAGGTGGGATGTGGCCGGGGCGTTCTTCGTTTCGGCTAGTCGTGGAGTGCTTTCGACTAGCGACGTAACCGGCCCTACCGGGTGGACGGGTGGGCTGGACTGTCTAGCCGAACAGCCATCTCATGGGTTATGACGTGGCCTTGGAAATTTTCCAAGTAGCAGTGCCTTGATTAGCTCGGTCGAGGTAGCTGCTGGTGGAAACGTCGTACTTACCGCCGCCCGGGCCCCCGCCGCAGGTGTCCAGGAAGCCACCTTTCCAGTCGTCGTAGCCGTTGAGGAGGCGAATGAGATTACCCACGCGCACCTTGGAGTCGTCCGGAGACGACGACTCGGCGAAAATTCGCCACCGCCCGGTGCCGGTAGCTCGGTCTTTGGCAGGCGAGGTCGATACTTGGTACTTGTTGACCCCGCAGTTGGAACCCCCGCATGTGTCTAGGTAACTGCCCTCGCCGTACATGTTCCGTAGGTAGATGACGTCGCCGCTGACGACTTCAGCGCCCGTAGATTTCCCGCTTGCCGAGAGGATCTCCCATGTTCCGGTGCCCGATCCTCGCGTGGTTGAATCAGCGGTCGACACATCGAACTTGTTGCCCCCGCAATCTGCATGTCCATTCGTGTCGAGATACCCACCTTTCCAGTCGTTGTAGCCATTTTGGAGATGAATCTTGTCTCCGTATTTCAGGACGTCTGCCACGATATCCTCCGCAATCT
>JBOHHE010000037.1:0-60910 GCA_050700355.1 Pseudonocardiaceae bacterium | reverse complement strand
GGCATTGGGTGTTCTGGCACCCAATGCCACTCACGGGTCAGCACGTGTGTTCGTGGTCGGCGTGGGCGTTGTGTTCTACCTGGAGGGTGCTGTGGGTTAGGCCGAAATTGGTGCGGAGCTGGGTGGCGGCGCTGTCCAGAACGGAGGTTTCACCGCAGTGCAGGGCCCCGGTCTCGGCGACGACCAGGTGGGCGGAGACGGCGTGGCGGCCGGAGGTGATGGTCCAGAGGTGCAGGTCGTGGACGTCCAGTACGCCGGGTACCGCCCGGAGCATGCGGTCCACCTCGGCGGCGTCAACGCCTCGGGGGGTGCCCTCCAGCAGGACGTGCGCCGCTTCGCGGAGCAGGCGCAGGGCACGGGGCGCGATCAGCCCGGCGATCACCAACGAGGCCACGGGATCGGCTTGATGCCAGCCGGTGGTGAGGACCACCACCGCGGCGCCGAGCACCGCGACCGAGCCGAGCGCATCGCCCATCACCTCCAGCAGGGCGCCGCGCAGGTTGAGGCTCCGCTCGCCGGATCCGTGGCCGCGAGTCAGCACCGCCAAGGCGGCGAGGTTGCCGACCAGGCCGAACGCTCCGAGCACCAGCAGCGGAGCCCCGGCGACCGCGGGTGGCGCGCTGAGCCGGCTGATCGCCTCGACCGCGACCACTACCGCTACTACCAATAGCACCAGCGCGTTGAGCGCCGCGGCGAGAATCTCGGCGCGGCCCAACCCGAAGGTCCGGAGCGGATTCGGTGGGCGCTGCGCCAGGGCAGCGGCGATCAAGGCTGCGGCCAGCCCGAGCGCGTCGGTGGCCAGGTGTCCCGCATCCGCGAGGAGGGCTAGTGACCCGGTCAGGGCCGCGCCCACCACCTCGGCCAGCAGAACTATAAAGGTGATCCCGAGCGCCCAGCCAAGTCGACGACGATCCGACGTAGCGGCGCCGTGACCATGTCCGTGGCCGTGCCCTTGTTCACCCATTGGCCGGCGACGTTACCAGCGCGGACCGCGTTGCACCTCGGTTACTGCGGGCTTGACGTCCACTATGTAGACCAACACCGCGACCAGCGCGATCAGGTAGAACAGCAGCTGACCGCCGGGGATGAGCAGGTTGAGCAGGAGCAGGGCGGTGGCGCCACCGGCGATGCCCACCCAGGCCGGTTTGGTCAGCTTGTCGGCGGCGGTGTAGGCATCCGCTCGCTGCAGCGCGGCGTGGGCGAGCGCGTAGATTCCCACCGGGACCGCCGCCCAATACATAATCAAATAAACCAAGTCGTCCAGCCTCGGCATCTGTCCAGGGTACGGCATCCGGGCGAGATGCGATCGTCCCGGAGCGAGCCGAGCTCCGAGACGATCGGCTTGGTGGTGGATCCGGCTTAGGTGGTGCGTCAGGATCGCCGGGTGCTGTTGTCCCCTGGCCGCCGGTTGGCCGGCTTGCGCGGCGCCGCCCGCTCGGCCACGGTGCGAGCGGCCCCCCGGGTCGTGGCGGCGACCTCGTCACCGGCGTCGGTGGTGGCTTTCGATACCTTGTCCGCGGCGTCCTGTACTCGCTCACTCGCTGCGGCGGCGACGCTCTCGGTTTCCCGGGCGGTCCGCTCGCCGACCGTTCGGCTGGTCCGCGCGAAGCGGGACCGCAGGTCGTCGATGGTCGCGTTGAGGTCGCGGACCGCATTCTCCAGCCGCTCCTGCGCGGTGTCCACACCCGCTTCGACCGACTCAAGGGCGTTGCGCACCCTGGGCTGCCTGCGGAGCTCGTCCAAGACCTCCTCACCGCGTTCGATCAGTGCGGTGTACACGTTGTGGGCGGCCTCGGTGTAGTGCTCGGCCAGCTTGCGCAGCTCGTCCGGCTCCAAGCGGTGGCGCAGCTCGGTGGTCTCGACGCGGGCTTTGCTGAATGCCGCGGTAGCGGCCCGGGTGGCGGTGTCCACCGCACCCAGCGCGGCCAGCAACGGGCTCCGCACCACGTCGAATGTGGAATTGACGGTTGCCTCCGTCTGCTCCCGGGCCTGACGGACATCCCCGCTAGTGGGCAGTACGGCCATGATTCTCACTCCTTCCCCGACTGTGTCCCAATAAATTGGGGTCAAATAACCTGGTGTTCAACGGCGATGACCGGAGCGTTATCCGAAATCGTGTGGATCTCAGTGGGCTGCGTCTGCGTGGATCGGTCCCGCCGGAAAGATTCATAGATGTCGAGTAGTACCTGCTTCTGTCGTTCGGAGAGATGGGTATCGGCGACGACGGCGTCGACGACCGGCCCCCCTATCGCCTGGTCAAGGATGCCGGCCTGCACGTAGAGCACCTCGGCCGAGATCCGGAGCGCCTTGGCGATCTGTTGCAGGATGCGGGCGCTGGGATTGCGCAGTCCTCGTTCCACCTGACTTAAATACGGGTTGGACACTCCCGCCAAGCTGGCCAGCTGGCGCAGTGACATCTCTGCGGAGTTGCGCTGCTCCCTTATGTAGTTACCGATGTCGCGACCCAGTTCCTGAACCGTCTCATCAACCCGCTTCACCGGCCTGTCCCCTTTCGGAACTTTTTCTACCGTAGGCTGCTGATGCTAGCTGCTGCAAGCGCTCGGCTTGCAGCAGGCGGGTGATGTGAGTCACCCGTTAGAGGAGCAGTTGCGAGGTGCTATGGATGATCAATCCCGCCAACGCGCCCACCACGGTGCCGTTGATCCGGATGAACTGGAGATCCCGGCCGACCTGCAGTTCCACCTTGCGGGCGGTCTCCGCACCGTCCCAGCGCTGCACGGTGTCGGTGATCAGCGTGGTGATCTCGGCCCGGTAGTTGGACACCAGATATTCCGCTACGCCCTCCAGCCAGCTGTCCACCTTGGACCTCAACTCGGCGTCGTTGGCCAGCCGCCTGCCGATGGACATCAGGCCGTCGCGCACCCGGCGCCGCAACTCCGACGATGGGTCCTCGGCCGCGTCGAGAAGCGTTTTCTTGACGGTGCGCCACGCCGCTCCGAGCACAGCCTGTACCTCGGGATGCGCCAGCACCTGCTGCTTCACCAGCTCGGCGCGCTCGATCGTCTTCGGGTCCCAGCGCAGGTCCCGGGCGAACTGCAGGAGAAAGTCGTCCACCGCCAGACGCATGGTGTGGTTCGGGTCGATCTTCACCGCCCACGCGAAGGAGAGCACCTCGGCGTAGACCTTGTCCGCGACCAGCCCACTCATGAACCTCGGCGACCACTTGGGTGAGCGCTGGCTCACCACCCGCAGCACCGTGGGATGGTTGTCGCGCACCCATACGTAGATGCGGTCGGTGACCAGATCCACCAGCTTGTGATGCGTCTGATCGGTGAGTAACTGCTCGAGTAATCGGCCCAGCGGCGGCCCCCACTGCCGGTCGATGAGCTGCGCGACCATCGCGTTCTCCAGCACCTCCTGGACATCCTCGTCGCGCAGCACGGTGACTGCGGCCCGCGTGGCGGTGGCGAGCTCGGCGGTCAGCCGCTCGGCGTTGTCCAGTTCGCCCATCCAATGCCCGATCCGAGTGGTGATCTGGGCCCGGCGCAGCTTGTCCCGCACCACGTCCGTGGAGAGGAAGTTGGCGCCCACGAAGTCACTGAGGTTCTCCCCGAGCGCGTCCTTCTTTCGGGGGATGATCGCGGTGTGCGGAATCGGCAGGCCCAGCGGGTGGCGGAACAGCGCGGTCACGGCGAACCAGTCAGCCAGTGCACCGACCATGCCCGCTTCGGCCATCGCCCGTACGTAGCCGACCCAGGGCGCGACATCCTCGTTCGACCGCGCAACCACGTACACTATCGCGGCTCCCAGCAGGAATCCCAGCGCGACGGCTTTCATCCGGCGTAGCCCCTGCTGCTTGGCCAACTCGTTCATGGTCATCTCCACATCGCCGATTCTCCCCGGTGGCGCAGGGTTCGCGCAGCCCAGGGGAGGCAGCCCAGGGGAGGATGAGCAGAGGAGGACGGACAGGAGAGGATGAACGCCGTGCGCCCCCACGGACTTGTCCCCCGGTTGCGGCCGTTCACCTCGACGATCTTCGCGGAGATGACCGCGCTGGCCGTCCGGACTGGTGCGGTGAACCTCGGTCAAGGTTTTCCGGACACCGACGGTCCGGCCGGCATGCTCGAGGTCGCCCGGACGGCGATTGCGGAAGGGGTGAATCAGTACCCACCCGGGCCGGGTGCTCCCGAGCTGCGCACCGCCATCGCCGAACACCGAGCCGCCCGCTACGGGCTGGTGCACGATCCGGACACCGAAGTGCTGGTGACGGTCGGCGCCACCGAAGCGATCAGCGCCGCCTTGCTCGCTCTGGTGGACTCCGGCGAGCAGGTGCTGCTCATCGAGCCCTACTACGACTCCTACGCCGCTGCGGTCGCGATGGCCGGGGCGACCAGGCGGTCCGTGCCGCTGATCACCGACGGTGATCGGTTCGCTCTCGACCTCGACGCGCTGGCGGCCGCGATCACCCCCGCCACCCGGGCGTTGCTGCTCAACAGCCCGCACAATCCCACCGGCACCGTGTTCACCCGCGCGGAACTGACGGCGTTGGCCGCACTGGCTGTCGAGCACGATCTGTTGGTGATTACCGACGAGGTGTACGAGCATCTGGTGTTCGACGGCGCCGAGCACGTGCCGATCGCGGCCCTGCCCGGCATGGCGCAGCGCACGTTGTCCATCTCCAGCGCGGGCAAGACGTTCAGCGTCACCGGCTGGAAGATCGGCTGGGTCTGCGGGCCTGCGCAGCTGGTGGCGGCGGTGCGGGCGGCCAAGCAATTTCTGACCTTCGTCGGCGGAGCTCCTTTCCAGCCCGCGGTGGCTTCCGGGTTGCGGACCGAGCTGGGCTGGGTCGACAAACACCGACAGAATTTGCAGGACAAACAGCAACGGCTAGCTGGCGGGCTTCGCGAGGCGGGGTTCGGAGTGCGTCGCTCGCAGGGCACTTACTTCATCTGTGCCGATATCCGGGCGCTCGGCTACTCCGACGGCATCGAGTTCTGCCGGGACCTGCCGACAGCTGCCGGCGTGGTGGCGGTGCCGGTGCAGGTCTTCACCGATAACCCCATTCCTTGGCGACATCTGGTGCGCTTCGCGTTCTGCAAGCGCACCGAGGTGCTGGATGAGGCGGTCGCCCGCCTCATCTCCGCGCGAGCCGGCTGAGCACAATCCACAGCGGCAGCTGCCTATCAGGGGATACCACGCAGGGTGCTCACCCGTGTACGTTGCCGAGTAACGCCTGCTGGATGTTCGGTGCCGGAGCTTCTGGCCGGTTTCGATCCGGATCGTAGGCCGGGGACGAACATCGTGACGACGGGTAGGCCTGTGGCCGGCCACGCACGAAGGGGGGCGCACTCGACGATAGCTGCGCCATGTCAGAACTCGCTTTGACGCGGCGCTGTCCGGGTATCAGAGGCGTGTGGTATCTCGCCCACAACCCCCGATCCAGCCGACCGCGCCCGGGTGGATCGGGTCCAGGCCCCGGCGTCCCGATGCCCCCGGTGACGCCGGGGCCCCTTATTTTTTCGTACCGGTGTATCTACCAGCCCGTCCCGACACTCCCTCTGAATGTGGCAACGATGCCTGGCCCGCCGCCATGAGGGGCGGAGGCGGGCCAGGCACCAAGACTCGGCGCACCAAGACTCGCCGCACCAACGACTCGGCGCATCAAGGTTCGGCGCGCGCGGGCACCGCGGCCCTGGGCAGGCGCACGACGGCGTCTATGCCGGTTATATGGCCGGTTATGCATCGGGGGGAGGCGGGTAGCAGCTCGGCCTCGCCACCGAAGGATGTGGCCAGTCGGCGCACAATCGGTAGACCCAAGCCGGAACCGGATGCTTGTGCCGCCGACGGGGCCCGCCAGAAGCGGTCGAACGCGCGCTCCCGTTCCTGCTCGCTCAGTCCGGGCCCCTGGTCGATCACGTGCAGTTCGACCTGTTCACCGACGGGGCACACGGCCACAGTGACCGTGCTGCCCGCCGGTGCGACGTTCAGCGCGTTGGTCAGGAGATTGTCGACGATCTGGCCGAAAGCTGTCGGTGTGATGATGCCACGGATCTCCTGGTCGGCCTCGACAGCGAACCGCACCTGGCGTTCGGCCGCCAGCGGGGTCCAAAGTGCGATGTGCTCGCGGGTGGCGGCGGCGAGGTCGAGGTCGAGATAGCCCCCGGCTTCCGCTTCGGCCTGGGCCATCAACAGGGCTCCCGCCTCGGCCTGGGCCAGCAGCAGAAGTTCATCGAGGATCCGCGAGAGTCGGCGGGACTCGCCGATGGTGGCCTCCAGATCGCCCAGCGCGCTCGGCTCCAGACTCGGTCCGAGGTTCTCCAGGCGCAGGCGTAGCGCGGTGAGGGGGGCGCGCAGCTGATGGGATGCGTCGGCGACGAAGGCGCGTTGGGAATGGATCAGTGTCTGCAAGCGATCACACATCTCGTTGAAACGCCGCGCGAGATCGCGCAGATCTTTCGGTCCTCTCTCGGTGGGTGCCCGGGTGTCCAGGTCGCCTGCGGCGAACATGGCCGCGGTGGCGCCGAGCGCGGCGACGGGGCGAGCCTGCCAGCGCGCGATGGCCAGCCCGAGCAGGGCGGTGCAGATCAGCGTGATACCCGCGAGCAGGCCTCGCTCGGCCCAGAACCGCCGAGCCTGTGCCTGGAGCGAATCGCTGTCCAACGAGACTCGCGCGGCGCCGTACACGATGCCGCCCGACGCGACGGGTACGGCCACGTAAACCGCGTGGTCCTCCTGGGTCTGGATGTAGCGCTCCCCGGCGGTCTGCTGGCCGGCCAGCGCCGCAACGATCTCGGCCCGGTTCGACAGGTCGCCCAGGGCAGAGGTGCGCGGATTGGAGGCAGCGACGACCTGGCCGCGATTGTCCACGATCACTACGTGATCGCCGGTGCGGTGGTGGTAATCGGCGACGATGGGATGCAGGGAGACACTCTCCAGCTGCTTGAGCGGCTCCACCGCGAACAGGGCCAGCGCTCCCGCATCGCGCCCGAGCGTCGCGACCGCCTCGTCGTGGAGATCGTCGTTGTACTCCAGGATGCGTGGCACCTCGATCAGGATGAGCAGGATGGTGACCAGCGTCAGATAGGTGGTCAGGAGCCGCCGGCTCACGAGGCGATCCTCAGTCGATAGCCGACGCCGCGGATGGTCTCGACCAGAGCGGGGTCATCGAGCTTGGCCCGCAGTGAGGCCACATGGACGTCCAGGGTCCGGGTCGAGCCGAACCAGTGTGAGTCCCACACCTGCTCGATGATGTCCTCGCGGGTGCGGACCGCCCCGGGATCGTCGGCGAGCAGGGCAAGCAGGTCGAATTCCTTGAGCGTCAAGGTGACTTCCCGGCCCGCCAGCGTGACCTTCCGGGTGCGCCGATCGATCGCCAGGTCGCCGACGGTCTGCGGGCCATCCTTGGCTGGGGTAACGTGAACCCGCCTGACTACCGCACGGATGCGGGCGACCAGCTCACGGAATCCGAACGGTTTGACAACGTAGTCATCAGCCCCCAGATCCAGGCTCAACACCCGCTCAAGCTCTTCGGAACGGGCGCTGATGACGATGATCGGTACTGTGGAATGCTCCCGCAGGCGCCGGCAGACCTCCAAGCCGTCCAGGTCGGGTAGACCCAGATCGAGCAGGACCAGATCGGCTTCCTTGGCGGCCAGCGCCTGGGTACCGTTGGTCGCGCGGGAGACCTCGAAACCCTGGCGGCACAAGCCGGTGGTGAGCGGCCCAGCGATCTCGTCGTCGTCGTCCACCAGAAGTATGCGCATACGCGGCCCCCACGTTCCGTGAGTCCCCCGGTCTCAGAAGAACAACGTAACCGGGCAGCAAATCCGATGCCAGCGGCCGAGGCCCTGACCTGTGCCGGGACGAGCCCTGACCTGAACTTGAGGGGGGCCTTACAAACTGTTGGCCGTGGGTTGGAGTGCCCCTCCGTAGCTTTCAGATCAACGTCTGAATAACGGCTAAGGAGCAGGCAATGGGCGAGCGGGTGGTGCTCTATGGGCATGACACGATGGGTCTGGGTCACCTGCGCCGCAACCTCGTCCTGGCCGCTGCGCTGCGCACCGGGCCACGCCGCCCCCAGATACTGATCGTCAGTAGCGTGCCGGAATCGGGCAGGTTTCCCCTGCCTGACGGGGTCGACCTGCTGGTTCTCCCCGGGGTGGGAAAGCGCAAGGACGGAACTTATGGCAGCAGGAGGCTCGAGGTCCCGCTGGCGGATCTCGTCGCGCTCCGGCGCGACGTGCTCACCGCGGCGCTGAGCAGCTTCGCTCCCGATCTCGTGGTCGTCGACAAGATCGCCCTCGGGTTCGGTGGTGAGCTGGAGCCGGTGCTGCCTCGGCTGCGCGCGGCCGGGGCCCGCCTGGTCCTGGGCCTGCGCGATGTGCTCGACGGGCCTGCCGCCGCCGCGGCGGAGTGGAGCACGCTGCGGACCACCGAGGCGTTGCGGGCGTACTACCACGAGGCCTGGATCTACGGGGATCGCCGGGTCAGTGATCTCGCGGAGGATTGCCGGGTGCCGTTCAGCGTGCGGCACATCTTTCGCTACACCGGCTTCCTGGCCCGGGACCGACCGGTCACCCTCGCGGGTGCCCCACCGGTCGGCGACGGTGCGCCCTTCGTGTTATGGCTGCTCGGCGGTGGCCAGGACGGCGCTGCCCTCGCTGGTGCCTTCGCCGCCGCACCCCACCCGGCAGGCCATGCCGGGGTCCTCGTCGCGGGGCCCTACCTGCCGGACGCCGCCCGCGCCACGGTGCGCGTCGCGACCCGGACCGACTCGGGCCGGTATGTCGTCGACTTCTGTGTCGATCCGGTCGTCTGGGGCCGCCGGGCCGCCGCGGTGGTCTGCATGGGTGGCTACAACACCGTCACCGAGTTGCTCAGCACCGAAACCCCCGTACTGATCGTGCCGCGCGTGGCACCGCGCACCGAGCAACTCGTCCGTGCTCAGCGACTGTCCCAGCTCGGGTTGGTCGACTACCTGAACCCGGGCGACCTGACCCCTGAGCTGCTTGCGACGTGGCTGGACAACGCGGTCCGCCGGCTGCGCCGGCCGCGCACCGGGATCGATCTCGATGGGCTGCATCGCGTCGGTCGGCTCGCCGACGTCCATCTGGAGGAGGCTCGCCATGCCGTCTCCGCCTGAGACGATGCCGGTCAACCGCACCGAGCCCCCTGATACCGGGGCCGGCCGGGTGGGGTACGTGTTGAAGCGTTATCCGCGGCTGTCGGAGACCTTCATCGTCTCCGAATTGCTGGCTCGGGAGGCGGCTGGGGAGAAACTTGCCATCGCCAGCCTCCGGCAGACTGATGATCCCGGCTTTCACGCCGCTATCGCCGCGGTGCGGGCCCCGGTCAGCTGGATCCCGCAACTGCACACCGTCGATGCCTTGTGGCAGACGCTGGAGGCCGCGCACCGGGAGCTGGCCGGTCTGCCCGCTGTCCTGGCCGACCTGCTGGCCTTGCCCGCCACCGAAGCAGCCCAGGTCCTGCACGTGGTTCGCTGGGTGCACACAGCGGGGGTGACGCACCTGCACGCGCATTTCGCGACGCTGGCCACCACAGTGGCCCGGCTGGCGTCCCGGATCACCGGCGTGCCTTATTCGTTTACCGCGCACGCCAAGGACATCTTTCAGCGTTCGGTCGATCCCGTGCAGCTGCGCACCAAGCTCGCCGATGCCCACCACGTCGTGACCGTCAGTGAGTTCAACGCGACCTGGTTGCGGGAGCGGTTCGGTGCCGCTGCCGGGCGGGTGCACCGGGTCTACAACGGGTTGGACGTCGCGGCGCTGCCGTTCACCACACCGCGGCGGCGCAACGGCCGGATCGCGTTCGTCGGGCGGCTGGTGGAGAAGAAGGGCGTGGCGGACCTGCTCGACGGCGTCGCGCTGCTGCGCGAACGGGGCCGCCGGGTGCCGCTCGACATTCTCGGCACCGGCGTGCTCGGGGATCCGCTGCGGGCGCAGGTACGGCGGCTCGAACTGGCCGACCTGGTCCGGTTCCACGGGCCCCGGCCCGCTCATGAGGTGCACAAGGTGCTGCGTGCGGCGTCGATGTTGGTGGCGCCCTGCGTGCACGCTGTCGACGGGGACCGGGATGGCCTGCCCACCGTACTTCTGGAGGCGATGGCGCTGGGCACCCCGTGCGTCTCCACGCCGGTCACCGGCATTCCGGAGGCCGTTCTGCACGACCGCACCGGCCTGCTGGTACCCGAGCGGAACGCCACAGCCTTGGCCGATGCGATCGCGGCCCTGCTCGATAACCCACCCCTGCGGATCCGGCTGGCCACCGCCGCCCGGGCGCACCTGGAGGAGTACTTCGACCGCCGGGTGCAGGCCGCCCGGCTCGCCTGGCTGCGCCAGGCCGCCGCACCGTCAGCTGTGTGGTCGGGATCGCCGCCGACTCCGCAGCTGCCTTCGGATGCGGTGATCGCATGAGCACCGCAGTCTACGTCGTCACCGACCCGGGGGTGTCCGCATTCGGCGCCAAGGGCTGCTCGGTGCACGTGCAGGAGGTGTTGCGCGAGCTGAGCGGCCGATTCCGGGCGGTACATCTGATCACGACCCGGCCTGGCGGTGTCCCACCGGTCGGGCTCACCGGAGTCACCGTGCACGCCTTGCCCCGCCCCGGTGGCACCGACCTTGCCGCGCGCGAGGCCGCTCAACGCGGGGCCGACGAGCTGGCGGCGCGGGTGCTGCGCCGAATCTGCGATACCCGGCACGTCACGCTGGTGTACCAGCGCTACGCGCTGTGGAGCGCGGCTGCGCTGGAGACAGCGCGCCGGCTCGGTGTCCCGACTGTGCTGGAGATCAATGCCCCACTGCTCACCGAGCAGGCGCGGCATCGCGGGTTACACGACGGCCGCGCGGCCCAGCGGTGGACGCGAAGGGCGTTGCGCGCCGCCGATGCACCGTTCGCGGTCACCGGCGCGGTCGCGTGCTGGGCGCAGCGGCTGGATCCGAGGCGCCGCCGGGTGCCGGTGATCGGCAACGGGGTGGATGTGCGCCGCTTCGTCCCGGTGCCTCGGCGCTGCTCCACCGAATCCTGCGCGGCCGAACCGGTGGTCGCGTTCGCGAGCACGTTCAAGCCGTGGCACGGGCTGGATCTGCTGGTCGACTCCGTCGCTACCGCCCGGGACCGGGGTGCACCGCTGCGGTTGTTCCTGATCGGTGCCGGACCCGAGCTCGCCCGGACCGTCAGCCGGGCGGACCGGGCGGGTGTTCCGGTGTCCGTGACCGGGCAGGTTCCGCCGGACCGCATGCCGTACCTGCTGCGCTCCGCCGACCTGGCCGCCGCTCCCTATCCGGCGGGCAAGCACTACTTCTCCCCGCTCAAGGTCGCCGAGTACCTGGCCACCGGGCTGCCCACCGTGGCAAGCGCCATCGCCGACCTTCCCGATCTGGTGACCGACGGGGTGGAGGCCCTCCTTCCGCCCCCCGGCGACGTCGCGGCGACTGCGGCCGCGCTGGTCCGGCTCGCCGGTGATCCCGGGCTGCGACACCGGATGGCCGTCGCCGCGCGCCGTGCCGCGGTGGCGCGCATGTCGTGGTCGGCCGTCGTCGACGTCACGCTCAGCCTGTTACCCGCGCCGTTACAGCCGATTCGGGAGGCGGGCTGAGGTGCGCCGAGCGAAGCGGGTACGCGCCGAGATGCGCCCGAGTGCGCTGCGCGCCACCGCGCGCCACTTGCTGCCGCTGGTGCGGCAGGAGAAGAAGCTCGTCGCGCTGGGCCTGCTCGCGGTGGTCATCGAGGTCCTCGCCACCCTCGCCGAGCCGTGGCCCCTCCAGTTCGTCCTCGACGAGGTGGTGCCGACCGCTCTGACCGGTCAGCCGTCCAGGCAGGTGCTCGGGCTGCCCGCGTTGGCCGTGCTGGCCGCGGTCGTGCTGCTCGCTGCGGCCGGGCTGCGCGCTGGGGCAGCCTACGCGGGCACTGTGTCGTTCGCGCTGGTCGGCTCCCGGGTCACCACCCGGCTGCGCGCCGCGACCTATCAGCGACTGCTGTCCCAGTCCGTGCGTTACCACCAGTCCAGCTCCTCCGGTGACCTGCTCTCCCGGCTCACCGCCGATGTGACCAGACTGCAGGAGGTCGCCATCACGGCCGGGTTGCCGTTGCTGGCCAACGTCCTCACATTCGCCGGCATGGCCGTGGTCATGCTGGTCCTCGACCCGCTGCTCGCCCTCGTGGTTCTGCTCGCGGTGCCACTGTTCGCATTCGGTGCGGGACGGGCCGCGGGCAAGGTCACCTCGGCCGCTCGCGCCCAGCGGCAGGCGGAGGGCGCGGTGGCGGGGCTGGTCGGTGAGTCGCTCGGCTCGGTCCGCGTCGTGCAGGCATACCGGCTCGAAGAGCCGTTCGCCCGTCGGTTCGGTTTCAGTAACGCCGCCAGCCTGCGCAGCGGGGTGCGCACCCAGCGGCTGGCCGCCGGTCTGGAGCGACGCACTGATCTGCTCATCGGCGTCGCTACGTCCCTGGTGCTGCTGATCGGCACGAAGCGGGTCATCGACGGCGCGCTGACCCTCGGTGAGCTGGTCGTCTTCGTCAGTTACCTCAAGAGCGTGTTCAAGCCGATGCGCAATCTCGCCAAATACACCGGGCGGATCGGACGCGCCACCGCCTCCGGCGAGCGGGTGGCCGAACTGCTCGACGCCGAACCCGAACTGAGTGAACGGCCCAGCGCCTACCCGCTGTCTCGTCCCAAGGGTGATCTCCGGCTTGCCGACGTCACCGTCGCCTACGATCCCGACGCTCCGGTGCTGCGTGCGGTGACTTTGCATATCCGCGCCGGGGAGCGGGTCGGCGTAGTCGGCTCCAGTGGCGCGGGCAAGTCGACCTTGCTGGCGCTGTTGCTGCGGTTGCTCGATCCGGAACGCGGCCAGGTCCTGCTCGACGGGCACGATCTGCGAGACCTCACGCTGGCCTCGGTCCGCTCGGCGTTCGCGGTCGTGCTGCAGGAGTCGGTGCTGTTCGCCGATACCGTCCGGGAGAACATCCGCCTCGCCCGGCCCGACGCAACAGACGATGACGTGCTCGCCGCCGCGATCGCCTCGGACGCCGACGGCTTCATCCGGGCACTTCCCCAAGGCTACGACACCCTCCTCGCCGAACGGGGTGACTCGCTGTCCGGCGGCCAGCGTCAACGCCTTGCGATCGCCCGCGCGGTGCTGTGCGACGCCCCGATCGTCCTGCTCGACGAGCCGACCACCGGCCTGGACGCCGACAGCCGGCGCGCCGTGCTGGCCGCCCTGGAACGGTTGACCGCCGGCCGCACCGTGCTGGTCATCGCCCACCATGAAGAACTGCTCGCGTCCTGTGACCGCATAGTGCGGATCGCCGACGGCGGGATCGAGCAGGCGACCGGGACCGATCTGTCCGTACGAGGTGCCTGATGATCGCGGCAGTGGACGATCCGGCCCTGCCCGAGTTCGCCCGGCTCACCGACCGGCGCGGGCTCGCCCGGCTGCTGAACGGCCTGGACTGGCTGCTCGAGCCCGACGGGGTGCGAGCGGCACTGCGCCTGCGCTGGAAGCCCGGCAGGAGCCTGCGGATCGGTGCCGTCGTGCCGACCGCGCTGGGAGCCGCTGCTGTCCTGGTGGCCGCATTCGGACCGGGGTCGCGGAGCAAGGCCGACAAGCTCGCTGAGTGGTCGGCCCTTCGCGGCGCGCCGGTGCACCGCACCGGCGACATCGTGGCGATTCCAGCGGGCGCCGACCCCACGCTGGACGGGCTGATCCCGTCCGGTGTCCCACTCGGGTACAACCCGGTTCGCCGGTGGGTCGGATGGTGTGCCGGACAGGCGGTCAAGGTGCATGCCGTGGCACCGCCGCCGGGCGTGGCCGCCCTGCTGACCGATCCGTCACGCCTGCTCACCCGGCACCTTCCGGCGGCCGAGGTGGCGCACAACAGCCGCGTCGTCCGGACCGCCTGGCTGCCGGGCACTTCGCCGACGGCCGCCGAACTGCCGATCGTGCGGGAGGCGCTGACCACGCTGCACTCCTGTCCCCCACCTGCCGGGCTCCCGGTGCTCGACGCCGACACGGTGCTGCACGCCGCGCAGGCCGCCACTCAGTCGGTGGCCGCAACGTTGCCCCTCGAACGTGTCCGACTGGCCACGCTTCTCGCCGCGTTGCGCCGGGCTTGCGGCTCGGGCCGCTGGCCGGCACCGACGAGCTTGGTGCACGGTGACTTCAGCGCCGACCAGGTCGTCGTCGTGCCCGGTGGCCGGGCCATGTTGCTCGACCTCGATCGGGCCGCAGTCGGGCCACCGGGCTGGGACGCGGCCCACTGGGTGGTCGCCCAGCTCGCCGTCGACGCCCCCGTACTGCCCGCGCCGACGGCTCCGTCGCCAATCCTCGTGCTGGCAGCCGCACTGCTACGCGCCCCCGAGCCGTTTCGCCGCCTGCGGCCCGCCTGGCCACAGCTGACCCGGGCCGTACTCGACGCCGCCGCCGAATCGGCCCGCGAGGCGGCGTCGTGACCAATGACCTTCGCCTGCATGCCGCAGGTGACCCGGAGCTGCCCGCGCTAGCGGCGGCTCTCAGCGAGCCGGGCACCGAATTGCTCGGGCATCGGCCGGGACGGCGCGCCGTGCTCCGCGAGCCTGACGGCCACTACGTGAAGGTGGTCCGCCCGAGGCGCACCGCCCGCGTCGTGAACGGGTTTCGCGAAGCCGCGGCACGCCTTACGGGTCGGCCCGGAGCGCCCGCAGTGCCCCGGGTGTGCTCCGCTGACCTCACCGCCGGGTGGGTACGGCTGGACGAGCTGCCCGGCCCCAGCCTGCACGAGCTGTTGCACACCGACCCCCAAACAGCGGCGAAGCTCTGCGTTCAGGTGGCAGGTGCCCTGGCCGCACTGGGCCGCGCGCCGACGGCCGATCTGCCCGGCGCGTCGCCGGCCAGTCTGCCCCGGCACACCCACGCCGACGAGGCAGCGGTCCTGCACCGCTGGCTGGCCGACGCCGATGGCCGGGCAGGCTCCGGCTTCATCGACCGGGGCGCCGCCGTGTCCGACCTGCTACTGGCACTGCCCGACCCACAGTGGGCGCTGTGCCACCGCGACCTGCACGACAAGCAACTCCTGCGGCTCAATACGACCGGTGGGCCGACGGTGGGGCTGCTCGACCTGGACACGTTGTGCGTCGCCGATCCGGCGCTCGACGCGGGGAACCTGCTTGCGCACCTTCTGCTGCGGATCCTGCAAGGCCATTGCCGCCCCTCGACGGCGACGCGTTGCGCCCGCATCCTGTATGCCGCGTCGCTTGATGACGGCATTGCGCCCGCCGCGCTCAAGGCATACATCACCGCTGCACTGCTGCGGCTCGCCGCCGTCTACACCCTGCGCCCCGGACCACCCGACCTGCCGGCCCGCCTGGCCGCCACGATGGTCGTCTGGTCAGACATGGATACCGCTAGCGAATCGAGGATCAACGAGTATTGGGTGCCGGGGCAGTGATCATCTATGAAACGCTAAGAGGGGTAGTCACTGGCCATCAGATGCCCCCGCCCCCTCACCCCACAATCCGACAAGCCTCCTCCCAGCACCGTTCGCAGGTCCTCCAGAGCCACTCCATATCTCCGTCAGCCCCTCGGGGATGTGTCACGCCGCACAAACACCGCATCGGCTCACCCAAAGCAACATAACGATCACGCCGATCAATGGCATGCCGCTGCTCAGCAAGCGGAAACCAGGCAAACGGGCGGGAAGTCTGCTCATCCCCTGCATACATTGCCCGGCCGCCTACTCTCATTCTGCATGCCCTGACCCCCCGCTTTATGTGTTCGTCTCTGTTCATCCGCCGACCCTATGAGCGGCACCCAGAGCCGGGGTGAGTTCACTCGGAAGCGGCGGTTCGGGGAGTCGATACCCGGTCAGTTGCTCACAGCCTGCGTGGGGGAGGACGCAGACCAAACTGATATCGGGCACCTGCCGCTGCTTGTTCAGGTAGCTCATCCCGGCCCTGGGGCCTGGGGAGACGATGCCCCGTTTGCCCTGGCTGTCCCCATCCGGAGTAATAGCCAGTTCCTGGACTTCCCATTTCTTCCCTTATCTCCCAAAGCCGTGGGAAGTTCCGGCAGGGCCATGGGAAGTTTCTGTGCTCAGCTGAGCAGGCTCGATCCAGCCGGTAGGGTTTCTCTGCCGGAGGGTGACAGAACCCTTGGTGGCGTAGACCGTACAAACAGCTGAGGAAGGTGCCAGTGCCATGACTGGGGGAGCACACAGTAGGAAGCAGGAGCGTGAGGAGCTGGTGTATTCGCTCCGTTCCTCAGGTTCGTCCTGGGTGGAGGTGGCCGTAGCACTCAGGGAGTGTTACCGCATCAATCCCCGGCTGGCTTTCCGCTACGCCCATGGCTGGAGCCAGGAGGGGGCAGCGGAAGAGTGGAACAAACGTTGGCCCGATGAACTGAAATCCTTCAAGAACTTCTCCCACTGGGAATCCTGGCCCGGCCCGACCGGGCACGCCCCAAACTACGGCAACCTCAGCAAGCTGGCGGAACTCTACGAATGCTCGGTCAGTGATCTGCTCGCTGATCTGCCCAACTTCCGCCATCTGGACACGGCCGACACCAAGCCTGTTGTCATCAAGAAGCGATTGATCCTCCCAAACGAGCGTACACTTGACTCTGGTACCGCAGCATCAACCAAGAATGATACAGAAGCATGGGAGACGCTGTCTCCACTGCTGCTGACGCAGGAAGCCGCCCCGCTTGCGAGACGGCTACAACAAATCACTTTGATTGAATTGGCACAGGTGATTCTGATGTGGATGCAGCGGCTCGACCCATCCGTGAATCGCCGGGTGCTATTGACCAAGCTGAGTTCGGCTTTCGCTCTGGCGGCCGTCTCACCCTTGCTCGATGTGCTCAACCCGGATGAGTACGAACCAGTGGCCCGTTTCCTGCAGCAGCCGGATACCTTCGACCTGCCGGCCCTGACCTATGCCGAGCGCATGATCACCAACCTCCGTCAGCAGAGTGACGTCCTCGGTCCCCAGCTCACCCTGCACAGCGCCATCGGGCACCGGCAGCTGGTGCAGCAGCTGGCCAAGGCCGCACCAGATGCCTTCCAGCCCCGTGCCATCTCCGCCTACGCCGAGCTGACTCAGTTCCTGGGGTGGCTGTGCTTCAACATGGAGGACTACCACAGCGCTCAGCACTACTACGACGATGCCCGCAGTGCCGCCCATGACGCAGAGAACGTCGAGCTGGCGACCTACATTCTCTGCGCGATGAGCCAGCTGGCCGTCTCGCAGGGCAAGCCCAGAGTAGGTATCGATCACGCTGCCGCAGCCGCTGTCTGGGCCGAACAGGCATACAGCCCGCTAGCTGAGGCATTCGCCGCCGACAGGGCTGTCCGGGCCTACGCGGCCAACAACCAATCGGACAAGTGCCGCGAAAGCCTGGATCAGGAATACACCGCTCTGCAAGCGGTGGACCCGGACGAGCCGACCGCCCCCTGGTGGTACTTTTACAATGAGTCCTTTTATTGGGATACCGCAACCAGATGCGCGCTCAAGCTGCACCATCCTGAAGCTGCGTTAAGTGCTATAAACAAGTCCTTGACTCTGGTTGACCCGGCCCACTTGCGGCAACGCATCTTCCGCTTGCTGTTACGAGCTGAGGTCCGCATCCAGCAGGAAGAGATTCAGGAAGCCAGCAGCATCGTGGCAGACGTGACCCGGTTGACAGCCGTGAACGCCTCGCAGCTGATCGTCAAGCGTGTCCGCGAAGTGCGCGCTCTGCTCACCCCCTGGGAACGCACCAGGCCCGTCCGCGAACTGGATGAACGGCTGGCGGCTTACGGCCCGGCTGCGGGCAGTGGCAACGGCAGTACGAGGCGTGCGTAGGCGGGGGGCGTAGTGGGAGCCCGGATCTCCCGGGCACGACCTCAGCCTGGATCTACTGAACGACGAATCCCAGTGCACCCATTCGTTCGTAGGAGACGCTGAGTCGCGTTGGTATGTGGTGTTGCCGGGTCGGCGGTGGCGAGGTGGCCCAGGGACTCGTCGACACGTATTGGCCCAGCCAGGAGCCGTCCTGCTCATGTGCGGCCAGCAGCTTTGGTATACGTAGCTCAGCCCGTAGCTGACGATGGCGCCGAGACAGGCCAAGGCTCCGCGCATGGAATTGTCGCTGATGGCACTCCAGGGCGAGAGGAGCAGCAGCGCGCCAGCGAAGCCGAGGATCAAGCCAGCGGCTCGTCCTGGGCTGCGGAGTCGGTCCGCACCAGCCACAAAGGCAATGACGGCCGTCCACGGCGGGGTGGTGGCATTGATCGTGCAAGGTTGGAGGGCACGCTCTGCTCGGCGATCGCGAACCGCGTGTAGGGGACCGCATTGCTGATCAGGGTCGCAACCGCGAGATGACCCCACATCCGGAGGCCACGCGGAAGCGCTAAGCGGCGACAATCAGGCCGAGCACGACCGTGTCAAGAGCGAGCCGCGTGAGGGTGACTGGAACGGAGATAAGCCAGCAAGCGAGAGTTTTATCCAGAAAATGGACGTCATGGGCTGGTCCACCGTCACCATGAAACAGCGGTATATGCACGTCACCGAAGGGCTGTGCCGGAACGTCGCCCAAAAGATCAACGCCTATTTCTGGAAGAGCTAATTGCCGCAATGGTTAGGAAGAGACAGCCCCCTTGCAAGGACGAGTGCCAGCCGACCGGGCACGACGTCGCCGACCAGATCAACGGCTACCTCTGGTATGCAGGATGAGCCCGGAGAACTGCATGAACCACTCGAATATCAAATTTCCAGCCACACCGAGTGGGATCGCTAGGAGCAGGCCCGCCAAGAAGTATAACCACTGCTGCCGACGGCCTTTCTTGAACTCCTCTTGGACTACCTCAACTAATGTCGGCGGCTGGTTCGGGATCACATCGAGGCGGCGCCGCAAAGAGGCCATCCGACGTGCCGCGAAGTAGACAGCAGTCATAAGGGTACTCACCCCTACCGCTAGCAGCGACCACAAGACCGACGCAGAGAGCGGCTTCGGATCGAACCACACTTGCCCATCTGGGAATTGGAGGAGGAGTAACAAGAGCAGGCCTCCTGCTGCCATGAACAAGCCGCCAGCGCGTGTCTGTCTCTGTAGCATCGAGCCCCAAATTGAAACCTCTAGCGTCAAGCTGGGTATTCCACCGGCCAGGTTGGTGCTGGTCAGGATGGTGGCCAGAGGCGGGGTCGAACCGCCGACCTTCCGATTTTCAGTCGGACGCTCGTACCAACTGAGCTATCTGGCCTTGCCGGTCGCCAGACGAACGACCAAGCGACCCAGACGGGACTCGAACCCGCGACCTTCGCCGTGACAGGGCGACGCGCTAACCAACTGCGCCACTGGGCCTTGCTCTGCGTGCCCCCAACGGGATTCGAACCCGCGCTGCCGCCTTGAAAGGGCGGAGTCCTAGGCCGCTAGACGATGGGGACATGGTCGTCGGGACCTGCTCGCGCCGGTCGCCCGCCACGAGCATGCTTAGCATAGGACACCACCCCGACCGGCTCCAAAACGGGTGGTGAGGGACAGCGTTTCGGTACGGCGCCCAGCGTCACCGCCGTACCGGCGGGATGCCGTCGTCCCCGGCGATCAGTCCGAGCATGTCCAGCAGGCGACGGCAGTCCTCGGCGTCGGATGCGGACCGCGCGACCGACAGCCGGGCCCGGTTGACCTGCTCCGGGGTGACGCGGTACGGATCCTGTCCGCGCGGTGACGGCACCGATCCCCTGCTGAGCTCGGCGCCGGCCTCCTCGGCCAGGTAGTGGGTAGTAGACAGACGGCTCATCGTTGCTCCTTAACCTCTTCGTTCCGACCTGTTCTGCTCAAAACCGCTCGCCGCACGCTATCTACCGTTCATCGTGATTGCAGCCTCCCACCGAGTGATGGGCAATATTACCTATGGTCACGTGACTTCCCGGCAGACCGCTCGCCGCTCCCTAGTTCACACTCGTCGAGCCCGGCAAGCAACTCAGCGAGATGGAGGGCTCGCCTGCCGGTCAGCTGGCTGACCTGCAGCCGGCAGCTGAAGCCGTCAGCCAGCACCAGCGAGTCGGGAGACGCCCGGACGGCTGGTGCCAGTGAACGCTCGGCGAGGGCGCGGGACATCTCCTCGTGACCACGCTGGTAGCCGAAGCTGCCCGCCAGCCCGCAACACCCGGATGCCCGCTGGGTCCGCACTCCAGCTACGGCCAGTAGCGCATCGTCCGCGTCGTGGCCGAGCACCGCATGCTGGTGGCAGTGCAGTTGCTGCACCGCTGTGCGGTTTCGACGCGGTGGCCGCCAGTCCGGGGCCTGCTCGTGCAGCACCTCGGCGAGGGTGCGAGCCTGCCGCGCCAGCGCTGCGGCCCAGGGGTCGTTCGGGAGCAATTCCGCGAGGTCGGAGCGCAGGGCGGCGACGCAGCTGGGTTCGAGTCCGACCACGGTTATCCCGGCGGCGAGCTCGGCACGCAGTACCCGCAGGGTCCGGCGCGCGACCAGGCGGGCGACGTCGAGCTGCCCGGTGGCAAACCAGGTCAGACCACAGCACACGGTCCGCCGAGGTAACCGCACGGCGAAACCAGCCGATGTGATGACGCGCGCGGCGGCGTGGATCACCTGTGGGTCGAACGAACGGGTGAAGCAATCCGGCCAGAGCAGCACTTCACCGCGCGGCTCCGGGCCATGGGACGCCGGGCCACCCGACAGCTCGGGCGGTCGGTAACGAGCGAAGCGGGGCAGCGGCCGGGCCGTGGATATCCCCCCTAGCCGGGCCAGCAGCGGGGCGACGCGGTTGGCCAGCCCTGGTGTCCAGCCGGCCACCAGGGCAGCCAGCGGCAAGGCACCCAAGGCGTAGTGCCACCGAGGACGCAACCTGCGCCGATAGTGCTGGTACAGGAACTCGGCCTTGTAGCTGGCCAGATCGACGTTGACCGGACAGTCCGAAGCACACGCCTTGCAGGCCAGGCACAGCTCCAGCGCCTCGTGCACCTGCGAGGAGCGCCAGCCGTCGGTCACCAGTTCGCCGGCCAGCATCTCGGCCAGCAGATGCGCCCGCCCACGGGGGGAGTGGCGTTCATCACGGGTCACCTGGAAGCTCGGGCACATCACGCCGGGCCCTTCCAGCGCCCGGCAGGCCCCGATCCCGACGCAGCGGCGAGTGGCCTCGGCCAGGCTGCCCCCGTCCCGGGCGAACGCCAAGCGCACCGGCACATCACGCTCCCGGCCGGGGCGCAGATCGGCATCCAGCGGACGGGGATCCACCAACACACCGGGATTGAGCATGCCGGTGGGATCGAAAATACCTTTGAACCGCGCGAAGAGCTCCAGTACGTCGGGTGGATACATCCGGTTCAGCAGCTCGCTGCGGGCCCTGCCATCGCCGTGCTCGCCGGACAGCGACCCGCCGTGCGCCACCACCAGGTCGGCGGCCTGTTCCAGGAACCGCCGGAAGTCGCCGCGACCGGCTGCGGTGAGCAGGTCGGCGTCGGTGCGCACGTGCACGCAGCCCTCGCCGAAATGCCCGTAGACGCACCCCTGTCTGCCGTGCTGGGCGAGCAGTTCGGTGAAGCCGCGCAGATAGGCCCCGAGCCGATCAGGGGGCACTACGGCGTCCTCCCAGCCGGGCCACGCCTGCGAGCCGTCGGCCAGCCGCGTCGCCAGCCCGGCGCCGGCCGCCCGGATTCGCCACAGCGCGCGCCGGTGCGCCGGGTCGGTCACTACCAAATGCGGACGGCCGACGTCAGCAGCAGCCGCACGTGCGGCCGAGGCGGCCCCGCCTGAGCTGTCCGCTCCGAACTCGACGAGGAGCCAGGCCCGGCCCTCGGGCAGCTGCGCCACCGAACGTCGCCGGGCTCGCAGCACCGCGATCAGCCCGTCGTCGATCCCCTCCACCGTGAGCGGATGGTGTGCCAGCAATCCGGCGACGGCGTCGGCCGCCGAGGCAGGGTCGGGAAATCCCAGCACGAGCAGCCCCACCGCCCTGGGGAGTTCGATCAGCCGGACCGTCGCCTCCAGCAGCACCGCACAGGTGCCCTCGGTACCGACCAGGGCGCGCGCGAGGTGCGAACCGTGCTCGGGCAGCAGATGGCTCAGCCCGTAGCCGGAGACCCGACGCGGCCAGTCCGGCAGGGCGGTGCGGATCAGCCCCCGGTGTGCCCGCTCCAGCGCAGCTACCTGGGCGGGCAGTTGCCCGGCCCCCGCCACCAGCCGGGATCCGTCGGGCAACATGACGACGAGCTCCTCGACGGACTGCGCGGTGGTACCCCAGGCCACCGAGTGCGCCCCGCAGGCGTTGTTGCCGATCATCCCGCCCAGCGTGGCGCGGCTGCCGCTGGACGGATCCGGGCCGAAGCGCAGATTGTGCCGGGCCGCCGCGTTCTGCAGGGTGTCGAGCACCACGCCCGGCTGCACCCGGGCCAGCCGGGTGGAGGGGTCCAGATCGAGCACCGCGTCGAAGTGGCGCGAGAAGTCGAGCACCACGCCGGGGCCGATGGCGTTCCCGGCCACGGAGGTGCCTCCGCCCCGGGCGGTGAGCGGAACACCCTGTTCGCGGCAGATATCCAGGACGGCGCGGACATCGTCGGCGCAGCTGGGCAGCACCACCGCGCGCGGCGGCACGTGGTAGTTCGACGCGTCGGTGGCGTACAGCGCACGGATCCCGGCATCGGTCCCGACGTCACCACGTACGGCTGCCCGCAGCAGCCTGTCCAGCTCCACGAGATCCAGCATGGCGCCGGTCGGCGCCCCTTAGCGGCATCCCGCCGCACCCCGGTCAGGGTGATCGCCCGAACGAGTTAACGTGAGGTATGCGACGTCGAAGCGCCAAGGCCGTTTCCGGACGGCACCGCACGACCCCCGTCGAGCCGCAGGGGGCCGATCTGACGCTGGAACCCGAGCTGGAGTCCTACCTGGACGCGATCTCCCCAGCGCGGGATCCGGAGGTCACCGACCCGGGGCGGCGGTTCGGCAGCGCGAAGGTCTACCAGCTCCGGTTACCACCCAGCGCGGAGGAGCAGGTGCAGTGGCTGGCCGAGCAGCACGGCACCTCGGCGCTGCGCCTGCTCCAGGGGTGGATCCTGCAACGTTTGCAGTACGAGTTCAGGACGCCCGGAGTTGACTCTCGTGGCTGATCAGCGGTCGGTTGAGCGCCGCCCGCCCGGCTACGGTCAGCTCCGCCCGCACTCGCTCGCCGATGGCGCCCCGGACCACCGGGCGGATCAGACCAGCTCCGGCCAACCGATGCGCGGTGAACTGGTCGCAGCATCCCAGGCCATCGATCAGCAGATCAGGCTCGCAGCTGCACACCAGCTCGGCCCGCCCGTCGGAGACCGCACGCAGCATGGCCAGTCCACGTCTCGTGAGCGGTTCATCCTGGTGGTCGGGCCTTGGCCGCCCGATGTCGTTACGCGCTGTCTTCATCTTTCCCCCAACCCGGGTGTGACTGACGGTTCCGCCGGCTGTGCTACCGGTTACCTCGTATAGAGTTCCGGGCGCGGGTACTGATACGCGCCAGGGTCCGGTTCCGACCCCGCGCCGCACCGGCATGGATCTGTAATCACTGCGCTCACTACGTGTCGTAGGCTCGCTCAGGTGGGAATCGAGAAAGCACTGCTCCAGCTGATTGGGTTGTGCCTGATCGCGGGCTTGCTCATGGCAGGCCTGATGTTCCCCTTCGCCGGAGGCGCCGGGATGGTGTCGAACCGGGCCGGTGAGACCCTCAGCAGCGTCTCCGCCGATCTCGTCGCCGGCGAAGTGCCCTTGGTGAGCACCATCACGGACAAGGACGGAACGCCGATCGCCTTCCTGTTCGATCAGAACCGGTTCAACACTCCCGCCGAGGGAATCGCCGACTCGATGAAGGCGGCCATCATCGCCATCGAGGACCGGCGGTTCTTCGAGCACGACGGGGTGGACTGGCGCGGCACCACCAGGGCGTTGATGACCAACTTGTCTGCGGGCAGCGCCCTGGAGGGTCAGGGTGGCTCGACGCTGACCATGCAGTACGTCAAGAACTACCTGCTCTACGTGGTGGCGAGCACCGATGCGGAACGAGCCGCCGCCGTGGAGAGCACCCCCGCCCGCAAGGCGCGCGAGATCCGGGCGGCGCTTCAACTGGAGAAGCAGGTTCCCAAGGAGGAGATCCTCGCCCGCTACCTGAACATGGTCTTCTTCGGCCACAACGCCTACGGAGTCGCCTCGGCGGCCCGGACCTACTTCAACACCACTCCGGACCAGCTCACGATCGCGCAGGCGGCGCTGCTCGCGGGCATGGTCAAGTCCACCACCACGTACGACCCGGTCGACCATCCCGAGCAGGCCCTGGCGCGGCGCAACCTGGTGATCGACTCGATGACGGAAGTCGGCTCGATCACCCGGCAGCAGGGCGCGGACGCCAAGGCCGAGCCGCTGAGCATCGGACAACCGCTCACCGGGCTGTCCAACGGCTGTGTCAGCGCAGGCCCTGCGGACGGCTTCTACTGCCAGTACGTACTTGACTACCTCGCGGATGTGGGCTTCTCCGAGGAGATGCTGCGCCGTGGTGGTTACACCATCCGCACCAACCTCGACCGCCGGGCCAGTGACCTGGCCAAGCGCGCTGCGGTCGCCCAAGTCCCGACCCAGACCGAAGGGATCGCCAACGCGATGGCGATCGTGGAGCCCGGACGGGAACGGCACCGGGTTCGCGCGCTGGTGGCCAACCGCGACTACGGATTGGACGCCGACGCCGGCCAGTCCTCCTACGCGCTGCCCTCCAATGTCCAGAACTTCGGTGCCGGCTCGATCTACAAGATCTTCACTGCGGGCGCTGCCCTGGAGAAGGGGCTGGGGATCAACTCAGAGGTCACCGTGCCGGGTTCCTACACCTCGCGGGTATTCCGGAACGAAGGCAGGGCCTACACGGTGCGCAACGCGGGCAGCTACCGGCAGGGTTCGATCAGCCTGCAGACGGCGCTCGCGATCTCCCCGAACACCACCTTCGTGGCCCTGGAGGATCGAATCGGGTCGATCGACCCGGTGGTGGAGATGGCCTGGCGCCTGGGCATGCGGGAGAGCCTGTCCGCCCGCGACGGCCGCGACCGTATCCTCCGGGACGCGATCAAGCAGGACCGTCGAGGCTCCTACACCCTTGGACCGGAGCCGACCAGCGCGTTGGACCTGGCCAACGTCGGGGCCACCCTGATGAGCGCGGGCACCTGGTGCCCCCCGACGCCGATCGACGCGATGCTGGACCGCAACGGCAACCCGGTCCAGTTGGCCGAACCGCCCTGCGAGCAGGCCGTTCCCGAAGGCCTGGCGAACACCCTGGCGGTGGGGCTGAGCAAGGACCACGAGCCCGGCGGCACCGCCCACCAGGCGGCGACCAGCGCCAACTGGAGCCGTCCGATGCTGGGCAAGACGGGCACCACCCAGAACAACCGCTCGGCCGGGTTCATCGGCGCGACCCCGCAGTACTCCGCCGCGGTGCTGGTCTGGCCCGACGGCAGCAGGCCGAGTCCGATCTGCGACTCCGACCCGCCCCGGCTGTGTGGCAACGGCAACATCTTCGGTGGCAAAGTGCCCGCCCGGACGTGGTTCCAGGCCATGGTTCCGCTCCACCAAGGTCTGCCCGTGCAGCCGCTGCCCCCCACCGAAGACCGCTACGTCGAGGGCGGGGGAGTTCGGGTGCCCGACGTCATCGGGCAGGGGGAGAACACGGCCAGGCTCACCCTGGAGCGGGCGGGATTCAAGGTGGAGACCACGAGCTCGGACGCGCGCCGTCCGGCGGGCACGGTCATTTCCCAGTCACCTGCCCGTGCCTTGCCCGGTGACGTGGTGACGCTTGTGATCAGCACCGGTAAACCACCGCGCACTGCGGTGCGGCCGACCCGGCCCAGTAACCCCGATTCCCCACCATCTGCACCACCCGAGTCCCCCGAGCAGTCATCCGAGCCGTCGTTGACCAACCCTCCGGACGAACCCCCTCCGGACGAACCCACTGAACCGCCCACGGAGTCCCCTGCGGAGCCTCCGGAGAATCCCCCGACCGAGCCGCAACCGGAGATCTGACGCGACCGGGTTAGGTCCTGGGGTCTGCGCTCGTGACCGGTTCGGCAAGTGCTGTCCGAACCGCGGCCGCCACCCGGGAACCACTGGCGCGGCCTGCCACCCTGGGCGTCACGACTTTCATCACCTGCCCCATCTGCCGAGGGCCGGGGCGCTCGCCGAGCCGTTCGGTCACCTCGGCGAGGGCTTCGGCGACGAGCGCGGCAACCTCCTCATCGCCCAGCTGAGCGGGTAGGTAACCGGCGAGCACCTCGCTCTCGGCGCGTTCCCGGGTGGCGAGTTCCTCGCGACCGGCCCCGGCGAAGGCATCGGCTGCCTCCCGCCGTTTCTTGACCTCTCTGGTCAGTACCGCGAGCACCTCGTCATCGGAGAGCTCCCGGGCCGTGGAGCCGGCGACCTCCTCGGTGGCGACCGCGGTCAACGCCATCCGCAGCGTCGCCACAGTGAGTTCTTTTCGGGCCTTCATAGCCGTAGTGAGATCGGCACGCAGCCGATCCTTCAATTCCGTCATGGCCGTGCAGCGTAGGCTCTTTCGACGTGAACCTATTGGGCCGTGCCGTCACGGGCGTCGCCGTGCTCAGTGCCGCCGGGGTGGGATATGCCGCAGGCATCGAGCGCCGCCACTGGACCCTGCGTCAGGCCACCCTGCCCGTGCTCCCCGGGGGTGCCCGATCACTGCGTATCCTGCACATCTCAGACCTGCACATGACCCCGGGCCAGACCGCCAAGCAACGTTGGGTGGCCGGCCTGGCCGACCTGCAGCCCGACCTGGTGGTGAACACCGGCGACAACCTGGCGCACCAGCGGGCCGTGCCCGGAGTGCTGCGGGCCCTGCAACCGCTGTTGGCGCTGCCCGGCCTGTTCGTCTTCGGCAGCAACGACTACTACGCCCCGAGGCCCAAGAATCCGGCGCGTTACCTGGTGCGCACCCGTAGGCACATCCGAGGCGAGCCGTTGCCGTGGGCGGATCTGCGGGCCGGGTTCGTCGAGCATGGCTGGCACGACCTGACCAACACCCGACGCGACGTGCGGGTAGCCGGCCTGCGGGTCGCCGTTGCCGGAGTGGACGATCCGCATCTGGGCCGGGACCGCTACGACCGGATCGCCGGGTCCGCAGGTCCCGCCACCGATCTGCGAATCGCTCTGACGCACTCCCCGGAACCGCGGGTGCTCGACTCTTTCGCCGCCGACGGTTACGACCTCGTGCTGGCCGGTCACACCCACGGCGGCCAGTTACGACTGCCCGGATACGGCGCGATCGTGACCAACTGCGGGCTGGACCGCTCTCGAGCCCGCGGACCATCCCGCTGGGGTGCCCACACCTGGCTGCACGTGTCGGCCGGCCTGGGTACCTCCCCGTATGCGCCGGTGCGCTTCGCCTGCCCACCGGAGGCGAGCCTGCTCACCCTGGTTCCCCGAGGCAGCCGGGGCGCCCTGCCGGCCGGTGCGCGGGCGGCTGCGGGAATCGGCTAGGCTTTCTCCGGCTACTACGGGGTGTGGCGCAGCTTGGTAGCGCGCTTCGTTCGGGACGAAGAGGCCGTGGGTTCGAATCCCGCCACCCCGACCAGGCAGGGCTTATTCGAACCACTGACACCAGCAGGTTCGGGTAGGTTGATGATCGAGTTGCCAGAGGTGGCGTCCATCGTGTGGTGGATGCCACCTCTGGTGTTGTGTGGGGGTTGCCAGGGTGTGAGGTGGGTGCTGTGGTTGTGGGTGGTGGTTGGGGTGTCTTGTGGTGTGATGGTTTGGACAAGTTTTAGGTGGTTGGTGAGGATGTCGGTGAAGGGTTGTGCTGTTTGGGTGTTGGTGATGGTGGTGTGGCCGTTGGGGTTGGTGTTGAGGTAGATTTTGGTGAAGATTGCTTTGGTGAGTAGGGTTTTGATTTCATCGTGGCCGGTATCGTAGATATGTTGAGGGTTGGCGAGTAGGGCTAGTGCTGTGAGGAAGATTTCACGTCCTGTGTCTAGGGCGGTGTTCATGTCGCTGAGTTGACGTTGAGTGGTTGCTTTTTCTGTGTGTAGGTTGCGCATGTGTTGATTAAGTTTGGTTTGGTCCCATTCGGGGTTGCCGATTAATGTGAATAGGCTGTTTTCGCGGGTTTCTAGTTGTGCGAGTTTTTTGGTCAGTTGGGTGTGTAGGTGGCTTGATAGTGAGTTTTCGGTTTGGATGGCTTGGTTTACGTGTGTGGTTAGTTCTTGGCGGGTTTTTTCGGTGAGGGTGATGGTGTTGTAGGTGGTGCTTATTGCATGTTCGACTCCGTGGGGGCCGTCTAGGCGTAGGTAGGGCATGTCGCAGGTGTGGGTTTTTCGGCCCATGCAAAAGAGGTATTGGTAGGTGCCGCCGTTGCCGGTGGCTTCTGCTAGGACGAAGCGTTTTTTGCAGCGTGTGCACCATAATAGTCCTTTGAGGGGGTGATGGTGCACACGGCGACGTATTCCACTGTGGGCATTGGCTGCTAAAACTTGTTGGGTTCGGTCGAATAGTTTTTGGGGGATCAGTGGTTGGTGGCGGCCTTTGTATTCGATGTTGTTATGGGTGATGTAGCCGCAGTAGTAGCGGTCGCTGATAATTTTTCCGATACTGCCGATGGAGATGGGTGTACCTGCTGGATATTTTTTGGTGGGTCGGGTGCGTAATCCTTGTTCGGTGACAATTTGGCGGATATCGGCAAAGGAGTATCGGCCTGTGGCGTAGAGCTGGTAAATATGGGTGATGTAGGGGGCGCGTTGGGTGTCTATGATGACGGTGTTGACTTTGCGGCCTTCGAATTCTTCTGTCACGTTGCGGTAGCCGATGGGGGCGTAGCCGATGGTGCCGCCTTTGCGGGCTTTGTGGGCGAGTTTTTCTTTGATGTCGGCGCTACTGGCTTCGGATTGATATTGGTTGTATACCGCTAACATACCGCGCATCATTTTCTCGGCCGGGTTATTGCCATAAAGGTGTTCTTTTGCCGAGATCACGGTGACACCTAGACGCTCTAGGGTGAGTCCGACAATGGCATCTTCAAAACGATTTCTCGCGAAACGGTTGAGCATGTAGACGATGACATACTTCACGTCACGTTGCTGGATAATTCGGTCCAGCATCCGCCGGAACTCTGGGCGCTGATCTAAGGGCAGTGCCGAGAAACCCGGCTCAATGTATTCCTCAATGATCGTTTTCTTTAATTGCCGTGCGATTTCTTCCACACATTCTCGTTGCGTGGGAAGCGAGTTACCCTCTGGGTCATAATCGGTCTCGACTTGGCTGCGACCTGAGACACGGTAGTAGACAACCGCAGCGTCCTCAGCAGCGACCTCAGCTCCACCAGCAGGAATATGGGCCAGTCCCGGCACGTAGCGCGAGAGAAAATCCATGTCCTTCATCCTCCTTCAGGCTAAATACACCGGACAAATCCCTAAAAATTGATCAATCACGCAATGGCGGGCTCGTTGAGAGGTTTGGCTAGTGCTTGATCGTTGAGCCATTGGTCGAGGTTAATTGTGTAGTCCTCTGAGTCGATTCTTGCTGTCTCATCAACCTCATCACGTTCAGATGCTCTGGTGGTATTGAAGGTGGTTAGATTGTGCTGGGCGAGCCATTGGTTGAGGTCTTCGACTGTGTAGCCATCTTGGTCGATCCATCCTGTCCAACCGGACTCGCGAAGTGTGAAAAATCTTTTGGCGGTAGGAGTGTTTATGCCGGGTAGGTCTGGATGTGGTGTGGTCATCGTCATTGAATTTCCTTGTCTTATTTAGGGTGGTATCCCTGCTGTCGGATTATGGTGATGATTTCTGTGATGTCTTTGCGTTTCATGTGATATTTGGTGCGTAGATAGTCGGCTAGATTGGGCAGGCTTGCGTGTGTTAGCCGTTGGTAGGGTTCCAGTAGCCCGATGGCGGTTGCTGGGTCAAGGTCAAGATTTTTGATCAGGGTCAGTACGAGATCGGGTGCTGGTGTGATGAGAGTGTTGTATTCGATTCTGGCGATCGTTGAGGGTGCAACACCGGTCAGGGACGCTAGGTGGCGTACGGAGTAGCCGTGTTGTTCACGGGCTTGCTTGATGTAGTCACCGAAATCGTGTGGTTGTGCAGTGTTCATGATTATTCTCCCTTGTGTACTAGAATACCCCAAGTGTTGCGCAAATGCAACGTTTTATGCTGCGTTGATGCAACATCTATTTGTGCTTATGTGGTCAGTAATTCGTTGATTAAAAATGTGTGGGCGTCGGTGTGTGTGGTGGTGTTGATGAGATTAGTGTCCTGTGTGGATGCTTTCCTGATGACTTGGTTGATGTTGTTGGTTCGTGTTGTGTGGGGTGTGGTGTAGAGGACGCGCGGTGGTACCTGGTCGGGTCCTAGGCCACCGTGGGTCAGGTAGTACAGGTATGCCTGGCATTTGGTGTGGATGCGCGGCAGACTCTCGGTTGCTTGATCGACTTCGAGCCACCAGCAGTCTTGGTGTGTCGTTGTTGCTAGGACGCAGTAGGCGTCTGGTTTGAGGTAGTCGCCGTGGCCGGTAGGGCACCAGCATCGAGGTTCGGTGATGAAGGTGGCCAGTATGAAATCGTGATCGTGTTGGGCCTGGGTTAATGCGACGTAGATGTCGCTGATGGCCAGTGTGTGGGCCAGAAAGAGTGTGCCGGGTGTGGCCGTGTTTGTCGCTCGTGGTGGGCAGGGTTGGCCGGTGAGGATCGCGTGGAGTCGGTGTCCGGCGTGGGTGAGGGTGTAGATGTGTCCGGCTGATCCGGCGCGTACTCCTCCGATCCTGCGCTGCAACGTTGTGACCAAGCCGAGGTTGATGAGTCGGGTCATGATCCTGCGCCGGTCACGGGCGGTGGTGTGCTGGCTGGTGTCGGGTTGGGCCAGGAGTTGATCGAGGTGGGCTCCGGTGAGCAGGTGTGCTCGGTGCAGGTGGGGTAGGGCAGTGGTGCAGCGGGGGGAAAGTTGGTCAGCGAGTTGGGATAGCTGGGTTTGGCTGAGTCGGCAGCGGGTCATGAGAGCACCGAACAGAAGAAAAAGAAGAAGAAAAAAGAAGGAGGAGAAAGTGAGAGAGGGCGGCGAGGTGTACAACCAAGTCGGCGACCTTCGGCCCGCCCGCACCGGCGGTGAGCAGGCACGATGGTGGGGAGTTCTCGACGCGATCGGACCAGCGACCGGACACCACCAGTGATCATGACCTGTGCCCCTGGGATGGTGTGTGTCAGGGACACCGGGGTGGTCATGATTGGGGTCCTGCTGGGCGTGGGTGGGGCACCCGGTTGGGGCGGCTACTACTGGTTGCGGGCATAGTGTGGTTGCGTGCCGCTAGCTGGGCTTCGATCATGTCGCGGGCTTGCCCGTAGCGCAGGCGGCTGGTGTCAGCGAGCTGTGTGGGGTCGCGTACCGGTGGGGGCAAGGGGTAGGTGTGTCCGGTGACCGGCCCCAGAGTTGAGGCGTGCACGCACGGGCGCAACGCGATATCGAAGGCCCCGAATCCGGTGAGATCTGCGAGGGTTAACGGTGCGAATCGGGGCGCTAGGATTTTCGCATCCTCGTGTTGGAGTTGAAAAACCAGCTGTGACTGTGTTGTTCCAAGGACGGCCGCGCGAACTTGGGGGTTTAGTTGGTTGATGAACTGGTGAGCCAGTGTCAATCCTAGTTTGAGTCCCCTAGCTTGGGCCAACATATCGCCGATATCGATAGGCAACCGCACGATGTCTTGAAATTCGTCTAAATACATCCATATAGGATGGCGTTGCTGTTCAGGGATGCTTGCGCGCGACAGGGTGGCTTGCCACACCGCTGCCACCATCAGTGATCCGATGAGAGTGGCGGTTTCAGCTCCCAAGAGTCCCTTCTTCAACGGCACCAAGACAATACGACGCCCGGTGAATACTTGTGTGAAGTCCAAACCATGTGACTGTCCCAGCAGTAGCCGCAGGGGTGTAGACAGGGTGAAGGCACGCAATTTGTTGAGCACAGGTGCGATGACGTGCAGGCGTTCTCGATCCGAGAGCGCCTCATACCAACGCCAAAATTCGCCTAACCCAGGCGGTAGGGGCTGGCTGGTGACCGGACGGCGAAATCCTGGATTGGTGAGTAGTTCAGGTAGCTCGCACAGGGTGTAGCGTCCCCCGGCGGCTGGTAGGGCGTGGGTGAGAGTTAACAGGCTAGCGCGTAGGACATCGGCGGTGCGTGGCCCCCAGCTTTCGGCGTAGATCGAATGTAGGACGTGCAAAACGAATCCGGCGGCCAGTTCTTTGTGTGGGCTGGCCAGGGGGTTAAACCCGATGGGTTGATCGGTGATGGTGGGATCAACCACGATCACATCATCGGCGCGGCTATCGGGAATCCGAGCTAGAACATCGGTGATCAAATCACCGCGGGCGTCGATGGCGATGACTCCATAACCTCGGTGGATGTCGTAGCTGATGAGGTTGGCCATCAAAGTGGATTTACCGACTCCAGTGGGTCCGGCGATCCACAGATGACGCAACCGATCCTCTTGCCGTAAACATAGGCAGCGTTTATTACCGGGGTGGTTACTAGTAGCCAGCGGCAGCCCATGAGAGGGTGTGATGGGCGAAGGAGGCAGTGTTCGAGCGATGGCGTGAGGTAGACCAGCCAGATCATGACTAGAGACCCAGCCCAACAGGGCACCCAGTTCGGGACTGGTCAGCGTGAAAGGCCACCGCAACAAGGGTAACCTCGTAGTATTGATACCCCTGGCCACCCACGGTGTGATAAAAAGCCGGCGACTGGCCAGGTAGGCCCCTAAAGCATTCATCCCCCGCAACGCGCCACATATTTTACCCAGTAAAGCGCGAGCACGAGCCCGTGGCCGATACTTGGTGGCAATAGCGATGCGGCCACTGGCCGTGAGCATGGGCTGGGCAGTGCGCCACCGCAAAATCTTTGCCTTTGGTGGGTGGTCTTTATCTCGACGCTTATCATCATGACGCACATGCCACGAGGGACGAGCCCCGGCGATGATCCACTGCACCCGCACCAGCTCCCCAGAATTAAGTGGCTGGACAGAAGCCAGGACGTGGCGTGCGGTGTCTTCAGCGCGTCGGGTATCCAACAGTTGACGTGTGCCAGTCAGCCGTAGCTCTTTGGCTATCCGCCACTGGGGCCACCGATGAGCCCAGTAGCCGGGCAGGGGATCTGCGCGGACACCAGGCATCACCGCCGCCAACGACGCAAGAACCTCCCCTACCATCGATGAGGGAATGATCACAATCCGTTGCACACCCTGAGAGGTGGCCACTAGTTCCAGAATGATCGGCCAGCGAGGCATACCCAGCGGCCACCAGCGGGCAATACTCAACCACCACCACGGTGAACCGGTCATCGCCGCAAGCGTGCCGATCCAGCGTCCAGCTTGCTCGGCATCCACCTCGACAGGAAGCCACACACTAAACGCGGTCAACGAACCCCGCCAGCGTGTCTCATCCCATATCCGCACCCCACCAGCCACCGCAAGGTAGATCATCAACACAAGCCCAATTTTTTCCCAGATACTCACCAGCGCCCCCCTTCACCGGGCTGACCCTCATCACCATCGGTGAGCCCTTGCGGTGGGAGCGCGCTAGGTTTCTCGTGGCACCCAGAAGATGAACGACTCTCATCTGCCTTTGCGTGCCTAGTAGCCCAAAGTTGCTGTTGTTGGTGCAGGTGACGACCCAGCAAAATCACCACCTGCGCCAACAGTGCGGAATCGGGATTACTACGTGGCTTTGCATGTACCACGATACGGTACGGGCGGTGTGCCATAATCTGCTCCAATAATTGGTGACGTTAAAGAACAAAACCGGATCGTTGGAGTCCGGCATTCACGACGCGGTATGATCAACACTCTCGTAGCCGTTGATGTGCAAAGAAAACAGAATAAAATCCAACTACATCCACTCTTATATGGTCCACAGTGGATATTCTGTAGCCGGGGGTCCACTGTGGACGAATCGGGGTGTTGGGGTTAGAGGTTGTCGAGTGCGTCGAGCCAGCGTCGCCGTTCGGTTTCTACGTCATAGAAGATGCGGTGAACCGCGCGGAGGCCGGTTATGTCATCGACGGTGCTGTAGCGCAGTCGGATTCGTTTGGTCAGCCACCGTGCCCACTCTAACTTCAGGGCGCTGTTTTCGAGATTTTCTTGTTCTGTGGTCATGAGGTCACCGCCTGGCCGATCACTCGAAGTTGGGTCAGGATAGGAGCTAGACGCTGGGTTTCAGCGGTGATCTGATCCAGAATGTGTTGGCACTGCTGCTGTGCGTGCTCCACGAGGGGAGCCGCATCCTGGCACGCCTGCTTGATTTCGGCAGACACCTCAGTAAAAAGATCATGGATTTCCTGGCCGATGGCGACCGCTTCGGCGATGGCTTGGGGTTCCTGTGCCATACGCCATGCATCAATAACGTAAATGCTACTCATAGAAATAGTCCTTATGGTGTGTAGTGTTTGGCGGGAAAACAGGTCGATCTTGTTGTGTGATAAACCCGCTAGATTCATCCTGCATCCCGGTCTTTGCCTATGGTGGTGATGTGTTAGGCCAATCCAGGGATAGGTTATGAAGCTTTGCTATAACACAGGGGGTATGTCGTGAAGTTATGGTGGTATTTCGATCGAATCGACAGCCCAGGTACCAACAGATCGCCGATGACCTTCTCCAGCACATCCGGGCAGGTCATTATAGTCCCGGTGATCTGCTACCCCCGCTACGGCAACTAAGTCAGGATTACCGAGTATGTACCGTCACGGTCAGCAGTGCGTTAGCAGTGCTGGCGCACCAAGGAGTCATCGCGGTGCGCCACGGGCTACGGGCCATAGTTCTTGCTCCAAACACCGATGAGGATGATCTTATGAAGGCTCGGCAGCGGGTCAATGCGATGATTCGTCGTCAGCAACAGATTCTGGCACAGATAGCCGGTATGGAGCACACGCTGCGTCGTGCGCGTCAACACGTGCATGAACTTGCGCGGCTAGTGCATCAACTTGGCTCATAAGGTCTGCCACCTCCGCTGCTATACGGGCTATGGCTTGATTGATCTGCCCGGTATGGTGCACGGCCTGGGATACCTCGATCACCAAGCCAGTGATCTGGTTGTTGCCACCTGCCCCGGTGGACAAGTGAGGGGGTGAAGTCACTGTTACTGCTGTCTTTCTTTCCTACACGCACGTGGAGAGAGCCAGATGACCACGCCGACACGATCTTTCGCCAAATACCGCGACAAGTTCCCGCGAGGATGACGGCCACGGCATAGAATTCAACAAGCACACTGGCCGGCGACCAGGCAATACATGTCGCCATGTACATCATGTTTAGCACCGATTCCACCCCCGCAACACGCCACCACGTGGAGTAGCACCCACACTGACTAACACCACCAGGAAACGAATACGTATGTCTCTCATACCGACAACCGACCCAAAAGGAAAATCACGGCAGTAAACAGCAACATCACATGAGGGTGAGAGACGGTAACGATCAGCAGATCACGCATAACTTACTACCTCATTTCAACATTGTGGTGATGATCCAGGAGACTCTGTAGGTCTATCTCGCAGTCAGTGTCGATTGCACCCGAAGAGAAAAACGATAATCGCCAACAGTGCGACCGCAGTGCGATGTTGCCTCACGAATGTCAACAAATCCTGCACGACAGCACAACCCTTCAGAGTCCGGAAGAGAAAAATCGTGGCGCAACAGCGAAAACCAAAAAATTGCGCATTGGTCATTGCTCCTGAATTAAAAATCACAGTTGGGTGTGCTTTCCCGAGAAAGCTCTCCTGGCCTAGGGTCGCCTGCGATTGTTTTAGGCTGCCTGCTGGTGATCTGTGGCTAGTGTCGTGGACTCAGGGGCAAGGTTGGGAACCACATGAAGGTGACGGGTTTTCTTCTTGGCGTCCACGTCGGCTTGCCAGTGACTAAAACGGCGACCGTTCAGGCGTGTGCGATAGGCGGGAATATTGTTGGCACCTACCCCTACCAGCGGGGGACCCAGTACAGCCAGTAAGTCGCAGTGGTGTTGTGATGACCACCCGGCGTCGAGGATGGCCTGTTGGTCGGGGAATACATCGGCCACCCGATCTATAGTGGGATCTAATGTGGCATCTTGTGTTCCACCGTAGGAATAGATCCACCTGAAATTCGACGGCGGGCAGGGCTGTACCAGCCGGCGGAAGCGATCGATTTCCTTGGTGTATGCATAAAACCTCACCCGGGGCCGTGAACGCATGATCTGCAACCATGCCCGTAGATACTCATCGGAGAAAAAGTCACCACTGTCGTGAATCCTAATCCACCGACCAGCAAACTTCGCCGCCCCCAGTTCTGTAATCATCGCCGCTTGCCACCCCGGTAAATCATCAAGCACAAAAAGCAGATTCGCTTCATGCCTGGCTTTGACCACCGGCCACACATAGGTGCCCTGACGGGCATAACACACCTGGCGGCACACCCCCGCCGAAGGGCACGTGTTATAGGTGCGACCATCGGGCAAACGACCCGCCCACGCAGGCAGCGTCCACGCCCACACACCACTCTTTCGCAGTTTACCGTTTTGTGTCAGCAACCTGCCAGGCCGAGACACTTGACCAGGAACCGATGACGAAGAAACAGGACATAATGACGACATAAGATACTCCGATCATCAAAGAAAAGTAGAGACACCAGCAACCATCGAAGGGTGTTATCCACACCCGATTAAGGCGTAATGGGAGACAGAAGGCACACCCCATTGACGATCAGTGTCTGGTCCGTCCGACCAGGAACACCACAAGGGTAAAAAGAACAATCGCTGTGGGATGCTCCCCGGCGAACATCAGTAAATCTTGCATGGCATCAACACCTCCGAATTTCGAAAAAAGAGGATGACGTGTTAGGACACCAGCCGCTGGGCACGCTTGGGCTCCACGCCCTGTGCGTTGGTGTAGGGCCAAGCCTGGCCGGATAGGTGCCAGGGACACCCGGCCAATGTTGAGGACACTCACCCCACGCCCGGTCCTGCCGCTGACCAGCCACAACACCAAGACAGCGCGTAGTTGGTACCCACAGACGGGGACAAACCCCGGACGTAGCCACACCGCTTGGCAGTGCCCTACGATCACACTTCGCTCTAAAGTCGGGGCAGGGTGGGCACACATGGCACGCGAGGCGGGCACCAAGAGGCAGCGAGATCAGCTGCGTGCCCTCATGCGCCAACAGGGCTGCACCCATGAGCAGATCGCTGCTGAAATGGCACGGCGTTTTGGATTTCGGATACGCCCAGCATGGCGACATATGCATGGCTGGACCCAAGACGAAGTCGCCGACGCCTACAACCGTCTACTCAATGATGATCAAGCCCCCATGACAGGCAAACGTGTCTCCGATTTCGAAAACTGGCCCCACGGCGGGATCAAACCCACCCCCACCACCCTGGCTGTCCTAGCCCGTATTTACCGCACCGCCCCAGCACAACTTGTTGACCTCGATGACCGAACGGCACTGAGCACCCAAGAACTCATCGCCCTAGACGCTCTAAACACCTATCCACCACCACCAGCACCCACTACAGCACCGAAGGTCACACCGAACCCAGACAACACCACACCCCCACCCGCAAAAATAGGTGAAGGTACAACACTGCCAGACCCCGATACCCCGCTTCCAATCGTTCAACCCCCCATTCTTCAACCCAACCAGGCGCAACCGCAGCAGATACCAGCAATACAGTCTCGCCGATGGCCCCTCATACTGGTCTGGCTTGCCACAATCATCCTGGTGATAGGCAGCACGGGACTGGCATGGGCACTGATCACTGACTCTGAGCTGATAAGACCATCTCGTGCCTTAACACCCTCAACCACCCCAGCAACCCCCTCACCAGACCAGCCCCTCTTACCGTTACCGCCTGCTCCCTCAGCAGCACTGCCAACACAGGTAGTACCAACACAGGTGACACCAGCTCCACAGCAGCGGCCTACAGCCCTGCCCCTCCCTGCACAGCCAGCCCCCCAGCGTCCGGGGCCTATCACAGAGCACACACCCTCTGCACCCCTAGATCCGACACAACCATCAACAAAAACGCCACCAGAATCACCTACTGCCAACACCGCTAGCGCCCCGGCCCCAGCGACGGGCACCTGGCAAAATATGCACTACACCACCATGTGCCTAGACGAACAAGAAGAAGACGTCAACAGCAACCCGGGCAATATTGGACTCTGGGACTGCAACGGAAGCGATAACCAAATCTGGTCAGAAAAAACCATCACCGCCAACCCCACCTCCGAGGCAAAAAATTTGGCCAGTCACCGAAGCGGGAAATGCGCCACCTACCGGCCCGGTGACTACGGGACTCCCGCAGGAATATGGCTAGCACCCTGCGGGCAAGACGGCCAAGGATGGACACGCATCTCTGGCGGTGACACCTACATGTTTGAAGCAGCCCAAGTACCCGGAATGTGCATGTCCGCCACCGCGCAACCGGTCACCATCGGCTCCTACGCCGGATACATCGGCATCGAACTACGCAGCTGCGCCACCACCTCACCCCTGAAAGACTGGCGACAATACTAACCCCAGTTTTTTGATTTAACTACGGCGCCTAGCTTGCCTCACACGAGGACGAAGACCCACAATCTCACACGCCCGATCCCAACATTGGGGGCAGGTAGACCACAACCATTGCATGTCCCCTTCGCTGCCGCGTGGATGGGTTTGACCGCATAGGCAGCGCATCGGTGAGCCTAGAGGGACGTTGCGGTCACGCCGATCAATAGCGTGACGTTGTCCGGCTAAGGGAAACCAGGTAAAGGGATGAGATTGAGGATAGGGTGGCACTACTAGTACCAATTACTCTCTAATGCCTCAGGTACTGATCTGGTCGGCTTATAATCGTTCATTGTGACCACTATCGGATGTGTGATCCTTGTATTCCTGGGTAAAACGTCGGCGTGTCGCCACGGAACTTCCCTCCGCTGACTGTCACCGGCAGCCACAGCGGGTGTCTACAAGATCGGGAACGGTCCAGGGTGCCACGGCCGATGCTGCCCATACTGCCGCACTCTGACGGGTGATCAACTTTACTGACGGAATGGTGACCGGTGCCTTTTGCTGTGGTCGTGGTGTGGGTGGGGCACCTGGGGGCGAGGGTGTGGGGGATGACCGTGCAAGCAAGCAGCCGTTGCTTGTGTGCTTGCACCCGCTTGTAGTGGGGGGATGCCACTGGGCGGCCCGCCACCAGGTGCACCCGCACACTGACAGCGGTCAGCGGGGTGGCGCGAGCAGGTGGCTGGTGTGGGATGTGCGCACTGTCACCCTGGGTTGTCACCGCCCTACAGTGACGCCCATGACCGGGGACAGGGGTACAGCAAACCTCGCAGCTGACCAGATCAGGCTGGAGGCTATGCGGCGCAGTGTGGGTGCACATCTAGCCGCGTCTCGACAGGCAGCAGGAGTCACTCAACCCGAACTTGCTCGCGCGTTGGATCGGACTCGTAGCACGGTGTCTAAGGTGGAGCACGGCACACGCGCGATGCCCGCCCGGTTATGGAAAATCGCCGATGATCTATGCCAGGCCCAGGGTGCCTTGATCGTTGATCACACCAAACTCGCCGACGCTGAACGCGACTATCGTGAGCACTGTCGCACCCAACGCCGCACAGCACGACAGACAGCAGCACAGGCTCAGCTTCAGGCTCACAGAGCCTCACCAGATAGTGCTTCTGCCCTAGTGGTGCCAGGCGGTGAGGGGTGGCCAGGTACGACACGTGGTAGTAGGCAGCTGCTCGGGGAGCTTATGGCAGTGATCACACGGCTAGAGCAGTCCATCGGTCGCCGCGAGGCGATGCGCCTACTCAAGTGGGCCTTGACCACGATGGGGACCTCTGGTTTAGACACCGACCAATACCTGCGGGTAGCTCAGGCTATGGTCATACCAAGCCGGGTTGATGCACACGTAATCAACAATTTAGCGATCACGTTAGCGTCTTCCAAACATTTAGAAGACACACTCGGTCCCAACGAAGTCATCGATACCGTACTAGATCAGCACGCCATCGTGCGCCGCCTACAAACCGGATGCCCCGACCAATTCCGCAAACCCCTCCAACTACTCGATAGCACAATGGCCTCAACCATCGGCGGCTACTTGATCGACATGGGTCAACCCCACGCAGCAATACCCTATTTCAACCGCGCACGCAAAACAGCCCACGACGCAGGTAATCCCACCTGCGCCGCCTACGCCGCCCAAGCAGCAAGCTTCGCCGCACGCCTATGCGGCGATACCCCCACCGCCCTAGATGCCGCCGCAGCCGCCCGTGCCCTGGCTGCACGCACCAATGATCACCGCATCAAAGCTTTAGCCGAGCAAATGGCCGCCGGCGCCTACGCAATGGACGGCCAATACGATGCCTGCATGGCCGCCTTCGCACGCGCCCACGAATTCCTCACCAATATCAACGCCCCCGCCCCCAACTCGCCCGTATACTGGGTTTCCCACAGCAGTATCGATAAACACGTCAGTAAAGCTCTCATCGAGCTCAACAAACCCACACAAGCCATCCAAGCCGCCCACACCGCCCTAACACACTACGACCGCACCTACATCGGCGGCTACGCCATGTCCGAAATACGACTAGGACACGCCCTCATCCTAGATAAAGAAATCACCGAAGCCACCCGCATCCTGGCCAACGCCGCCCCCCACGCCCACCTCTACCCCCGACTCACCACAGAACTACACACCGCCCGAGCATCCCTACAACCCTGGCAACACACCCCAGCCGTCAAAACACTCGACGCACAACTACGTGCCCACAAACTCATACCAAACCCCCACACCAAACAAAACAACAACCACAACGACACAACCTAAACACCTCAATGATCTTGTCCCCCTAGCACAGACACCTGACCTGAGGTGGTTCCAGCCACCAGGAAGGATGTCGACGTGCCTGCACCTCACCCTGTTGAGTTCCGTCGTCGAGCGGTCAAGTTGGCTCGTCTGGGCGAGCAACCGATCGCTGCGTTGGCTAAGCAGCTCTCGATCAGCAAGTCGTGCCTGAGGAACTGGATGGCCCAAGCCGACGCTGATGAGAACGGCAGCGATTCGCGGTCGACGAGTGCTGAAAAACGCGAGCTCACCCAGCTCCGGCGGGACAAACGGCGCCTGGAGATGGAGAACGAGATCCTGAAACGGGCCGCCGCGTACTTCGCCCCAAGGCCGCTCAGGTTATCGTCAACCATGCCGCCATCCCCGCCCGATGTGACCATTACTTTGCGAACTCCCTTACCCTCGACCGTTGGTATGTCGGGATAACCTTGAAGGCTTGCCGGTGAGTCTTTCACCAACCAGATTACATCCTCGTCAGGATTATCGCGGGTCAACGAAACTAAGTATTCAGGACAAGTGACTCCGGCAGCTTCGCATAACAAGAAAACTTTTTCAAAACACCGCTTTAGACGGGGAAGCTCCCGGACGTCTGAGATCCAGATATCCCACATGATGCGCAGTTGTGAAATTTTTTAGAAGCTGCGTCTCTCGTGTCGAGATCTTGACTTATGACGAAGTTGTGGCTAAAGCCGAGCGACTAAGGACTGTATTTTTAGATGATGCCGCCCTGTGATGAAAATAAAGGTGGAGTCCACTCAGGGCTCGGCAGGTCACCGGGACATCAATCTCGATATTAGAGTCCTCGGGCGAAATACGCGGCGGCCCGCTTCAGGGGCTTGTTCTGCATCTCTAGGCGACGTCTGTTCCGCCGGAGCTGGGTGAGCTGAGGTTTTTTCGTGCTCGTCGAGTGTGATTTGCTGCCGTTCTCATCAACGTCAGCTTGGGCCATCCAGTTCTGCAAGCACGTTTCGCTAATCGAGAGCTGCTTGGCCAGCGCAGCGATCGGTTGCTTGTCCCGATGGGCCAGCTGGACCGCACGATGACGAAGATCAAAAGGGTGAGGGGCAGGCACGGCGACATCCTTCCTGGTGGCCGCAGCTGCCTCAGGCCAAGCTCTTCGTGCTGGGTGATCAAGCTCAACTGTTCTACCTAGGGTGATGAATCTTGTACTGTTCGTGGGTGGTGGTGGGTACTATCGGGCTGGTCACACCCGTGTGGGACGCATGTGGGAGGGGATGTGTCGGTGAGAGGTGGGCGGGAGCCGCTGTGGGTCGGTGGGTACCGTATGCACTTTGTGTTGCCGACCCCGTTGTGTGGTCCTGGAGAGTTGGCGCTGCTGGATCAGGCGGTGTGTGGTGGTTGCGATAGCTGGCAACCGGTGGGATCACCGCCGTGTGAACCGGTGTTGGGTCGTGCGTGGCGGGCAGCCACGGGTGAGTGGCTGTATCTGGGGGTGTTGAGTTGTTACCCGCTGTTGGCGACTCTGGGTGCGCCCCGTCTTCGGGGTCGTTGCGTTCGTGAGGTGATCGATCGTGCTGTGGTAGCGGTCCAGCGGGAGAAGGGCCAGTTGGTTGGGGATAGCGAGCTGGCCTTGTGGATTAAGGAAATTGAGCCTCGGTGGCGGCAAGCTAGCCGGGTGATGGGGCAGCTTGAGCAGGCACGGAAACTGCTGCATTTTCGGTGTTGTGTCTGCCAGATCTGGACCAGTCAAGACGCTGCGCATTGCCGTGGCTGTGGCCATCGGTTCAGCCCGGCACAGGACTTGGAACGCGACCAGGCGCGACGCCACGCCGCAGGGGTGATCGAGGAACATGAGGCCACCCTCAGGTCACTGGGTCGTGGCCAGGGATTGCTTCTCGATCGGCTTTCGTCTGCGAGTGGGGTGCGTGAGCCTTCGACCAGTCTGCGACATGGGGTGGTGGTGTGAGCGTGTCAGGGGTTCTGCCGCGACCGTTGCGGGTGGAATCGCTTGCTCGTCAGGAGTGCTGGGGTTGGGAGTACCGCGACGCGCGATTGCCCACCCCAGCCCCTTATGGTGAGCCGCCACCGTGGGTGAGGGTGCCCCCACCACAGTGGGCATCCGGGCTGAATGTGAGGGTAAGCAACGCCTGGCGCTACCGCAAGCTAGTGCCGCGCCTGGCCATTGTGGGTGCTGGCATCGTGGCTGCGGTGGCCTGGCTGTTGGTACACCCGGTGGTGGCGGTGGTGCCTGTTGTGGTAGCCGGTGTCCTGATCTGGGTCGCGGTGAGGCGACCCGCGCGGTTGATCCACAGTGCCGATATTGCCTATAGTGAGTGGCTAGCCCAGTGTTATCAGGCTCACGATCGGTACCAGCACGAGTCATCCCGGTGGGCTGCCGACAAAGCCGCTGATCAACAGCGCCAGGCTGCGTATACCGCGCGGCCGGTGTGGTCGCCGCTGCGGCCAGGCGCTACGGAACGAGTGGACATTTACGGTGGGACCACGGGAGGCTGGCAGAGCCTGCTGGCAGCTACCGGCGCGTCGTTGCTGAACTCCGGTACCGCGCTTACGGTGCTAGACCTCACCTGCGATCGGGTGGCTCGCCCGCTGGGTACGCGGGCCGGTCAGGTCGGTGTCAAGCAACGGTGGCTGAGTTGCCCTGACGAAATCATCAGCGGGAACCTGCTCGCTGGCTTATCGGCCAGCGAGATCGGTGCTGTGGTGGGCGAGGCTATCCGTGGTGTTGAACCTGGCCCACCCGAAACGCACAGCGCCGATATCACCCTTCTAAGGCAGGTCGCGGAACTACTCACCGACCAGCCGGTAACCCTCGCTCGCCTACATACCGCACTGAAGGTGTTGTTGCGCCAGGTCGAACCCTCCAAGGCTGAGACCGAGGGACTCAGCAAACACGAGGCCCGCACGGTCACTGAGCTATACGGGGAGACCATGCGCCGCTCGGTCGAACCGCGAATCTTTCACCTGGCTAACTGGTTAGGCCACCTCGCCCCGTTAGGGGGCAGCCAGGGCTCTGAGCCCCTCCTGCCGGGGGAGGACGACTCGCCGCTGCGGGTGGTGGAACTATCCGATAGCGCCCCTACCATCGCGATCGATCTGTATCGCCAGCTTGTGTTCCAGATCGTGGTGCACCGGCTGCCCCGCTGGCCTGGCGGTGTTGCCCTGGTCGTAGCTGGCGCTGACTGCCTGCCCCGTGACCAGGTGGAATGGCTCAACCAACGCGCCCGCTATCACCGTATCCGACTGATCCTGCTGTTTCGGCACCTGCGTGAGGACGCTATTGACCTCCTCGGTGGGGGAGACGCCGCACTGTTCATGCGATTGGGCAACGCCCGCGAGGCCGAACACGCTGCCACGTTCATCGGGAAGGAACACCGGTTTGTCATCAGCCAGTTCACCCTCTCCCGCAGTGACACCACCTCACTGTCCACGACAGACACCGTGACCACCACAGACAACCGCTCCTCTGCCAGCTACGGCATCTCCGTCTCAGACGGCTATTCCGCCGCAAACCAGCAGGGCAGCGCCACCAGTGAATCCGTGGGCTACCAACGCCTCCACGACTACACAATCTCTCCCACTCTGTTACAGGGCTTGTCTCCCACCGCGTTTTTCCTGGTCGATCCCCGTGATGCAGGTAGCCCGCGACTCGGTGAATGTGACCCCGCCATCTTGTCCGAGAGCGCCAACAATCACCACCACCGCGCCCCCTTTCTGGGAACACCTTCCGCATCATTGCCCGCACGTGAGCACACGGGGCGACCCATGAGCGGTGATCAAAACATTTACGGACATGCACCAAGGCCCCCTGACCCGCAGACGACCTCATGATTAATCCACTCCCGCCGCTACGGCAGTTGATCGAAGTTCCCCTGCTGGGTCAGCCCGATCAGACCATGACCACCCGGCTCAGGACACTACGCCGGGCGCTGCTACCAGCCCTGACCGCCGCCTACACGGCAAGCTCGCCGCTAGTGTTCACCTGGGCTCGATCCCAGCCTGGTGAACCGGTGCAGGTACTCGTTGGCGGCGGGCTCGTGTCATCCACAGCAGAAAGCTCCGCATGGACGGCCTACCCACCAGGTGCCCTGTCAATACCCGCAGTCTTCGACCCGAACCTCTGGCAATACTGGATACCGTGCATAGCACGACATGATCCCCTCACCGTCACCGAAGACCACACACCAGACAGCGAAACTACCGGTGTTTTGGAAGATCTTTTACCTCACCTCGGTCAAGTGCCATTTGTGTGGCTCACGGTATGCCAACCGGCTTGCACCGAGTGGGTAGACGAAGAACTTGAGAACCTACACGACCAGACAACACGCCTATTAGATCGTCAGAACATGTCCGCTCGTCACACGGTCGAAGTCGAACGTATCCGTGGGCGTTATCGAGAACTGTCTCGGGGCGCCGGCGGGATCTGGCACATACGCATCCTGGCCGCCGGAGCCAACCAACACACCGCCACTAGTGCAGCCGCGCTAGTATGTGCCACCGCAGATCTACATCCAATCCCCTACCTGCTGCGTCCGGGCAAACCCGCCTCCTTCGCCGAGGCCATCACAACCGAGTCGATCACCGCCACCGGAGAGCTGGTGGCCGCCATCGCCCGCCCACCAGCCCGGGAAATCTCCGGTATCCGAGTGGTGGAACCCGCCCGTTTCGACCTCACTCCCGAAACCAGCCACGGAATCCCCCTCGGCACCATCCTCGACGAAGTAGGACAACCAGCAGCAACCTTCCACGTGCCCACTGCCACCCTCAACCGGCACACCTTCGTCGCCGGAGCCACCGGAGCCGGTAAATCCCAAACCGTGCGCCACCTACTCGAACAACTCCACCACGCACAGATCCCTTGGCTAGTCATCGAACCAGCCAAAGCCGAATACGCCCGCATGGCCGGCCGTATCGGCGCTGACCAACTCGTAGTCATCCGGCCCGGAGACCCTCAAGCCATCCCCGTTGGCCTTAACCCCCTGGAACCCGAACCCGGATTTGGCTTGCAAACCCATATCGATCTGGTGCGGGCGTTGTTCTTAGCCGCGTTTGAAGCTATCGAGCCATTCCCGCAAGTCCTGGCCCAAGCCTTAACCCGCTGCTACAGTGACCTCGGCTGGAACCTGGTCCTGGGTGATTCTGGACTAGATAATGTGACACCGAAATACCCCAGCCTGACTAACCTGCAAAATACTGCCCTTGATGTTGTCGACAACATTGGCTACAGCAAAGAAATCACCGACAACGTCCGCGGTTTCATCAACGTACGCATCGGCTCCCTGCGGCTAGGAACACCCGGGAGGTTCTTCGAAGGCGGCCACCCCCTCGACATTACTGACCTGCTCCGCCGCAACGTCGTACTAGAAATCGAAGACATCGGTAACGACCAAGACAAAGCTTTTTTCATCGGCGCAGTCCTCATCCGCCTCTACGAACACCTCCGCATCCACCACACCACCACCGGACCCACCACCCTAGGCCACATCACCGTGGTCGAAGAAGCCCACCGGCTCCTCAAACGTGTCGAACCCGGCACACCGGCAGCCCACGCCGTGGAACTGTTCACCGCCCTACTCGCCGAAATCCGTGCCTACGGCGAAGGACTAGTCATCGCCGAACAAATCCCGGCCAAAATTGCGCCCGACGTCATCAAAAACACTGCACTAAAAATCATCCATCGCCTGCCCGCCGCCGACGACCGCGACACCGTCGGGGCGACGATGAACCTCGACCAAGCCCAATCCCGCCACGTCGTCTCCCTACCCCCCGGTCGTGCCGCCATCTTCGCTGACGGCATGGACCGGCCCCTGCGCATCACTGTGCCCTTGGGTGAGCGTCGAGAAAACACCACCCACACCAACCAGACTGTAGCCATCACCCGCACCCGCAGCACCGCCTGCGGCTCCATGTGTCGAACACGGGCATGCACCCTACGTCAAACTAACCATGCTGAAAAATTCGCCAACAAACCCGAATTCACTTTGTGGATTGAACTGCTCACCATCGCCCACCTCGTCGGCCAACCCGCACCACAACCCGACAAAACTTGGCTCGATGACCTCAAAAACGGTACCGATCAACGAATCCTAGAGTGCGCCATCGCCCACCGCATCCAAACCGCTATCGACATCCGCTACACCGGACTGGCCGCCTACTACCAACCCGAACAGCTGGCCACCCACCTGGCCTGTATCGCACTAGCTCAACTAGAAGGCACCGCACCATCGTGTGATGGATCTGAAATTGGGTGGCAAGCTGGCCGCTACCGATGGGCTGATGTCCTTCGCTCGCTTGGTAACGACACCACCGACAAAGACCAACCCCATCCCGACACCGCCCTCTGGGCTCACCGTGGGCTGCCTCTGACCGGCGGCACCCAAACCGAACAGCAACAGCAGCTACTCCAGCATCCTGACCTGTGGCAACCTCCGCCCAGCATCATCACCGGTACCAGAATACTCCCTGCCCAGGAGACATTAATCCAGCTGGTGATCGACCAGCTCAGCACCGTTGCTGACCCACGCACCCGCTACCACAACGCAACTGGCTTTCTACAGTTGCCTGGTGACTGGCCGTTGAGCGTGCTTGACATTCCTGACTCCTCCCCGGCAGGCGACCAGACATGAGTATCGACTCCACCGATAAACCTTCACCCCCTCCAGATCCCCCGAAAGCCCCCCAAAGCTCGTCACCCGACAAACCATCCTCAGGCAGCACAGCCATCCCTGATGCCATGCGGATGCTCAACCAAGAAAAATCAACTAATAATTCTGACCAACAACCTCAACTCTCCGAGGGTCAACGCGAGGACAGCCACAAAATCCCCGATGCCATGCGCATGCTCAACCAGGAAAAATCAGCCAGTAGCTTCTCTCAAGGCTCAGCTGATACCAACCAGCAACAACAAAACCAACACCAGCCAATAGGCGCCGAATCGACACCAGACAACCACAAACCACCACCCATAACACACCACGACACCCCAGCGGCACCACCCAGTCCCTCACCTGACACAGACAATAATCCGGCGACTCCACCCCCCAATCGCACTGACGACCAACAACAGGCAACCGAGCTCGCCACTGGTGCGAACCAGACCCCACAGAAAACAGCAACCGACACCCAACCCCCCGAACAGGGCATCACAGACCCACAACAAGACCCACCAGCAGAAATCCACCAGAGACTGCAAGCCCCAGCCGCCGCACCACGCTCATCACAACCAGAGCACAGTGCCGCAGAGCAAGGGGAACCCGCTACCGACCTCGCAACGGACCCTGCACCCGACAACGACAACACCGCACTACCCGCCGGGGAACAGGAAACCAACGAGGGGCAGCCTGCTAGTCCTGACCCCGCACAAAATGAGGCATCACAAAAAAATGACATCCCCAGCGAAAATGATTCAGAGGCACGTGAGGAAGCCAAGGGTACTGAACAAGTCACAAACGAAACCAATGATGATGTAGCCCAGGCCCGCACCAACGAGCAAGACCAACAAGCAACCCCAGAATCTGACCCCGAATCATCACCCCCCGGCCCACCCAACCAGTCCGGTCAGCCCAACTCCGAGCAAGGCACGCAAGACGATAATCTCGCTGACACCCCCGAAAAGCCAAACCACACCCCCCTCCCATCGGACACTGACACCCGAGATAAAGACACATCCGAGGAATCCGGAGAATCTAACACCGAAAACCCCCTACAACAGATCAGCGAGAAAACCAATACACCAACCGAAGACGATACAACACCCCTAGAAGACAAAGACACCATCACCCAGTCGGGCACCGATGCAACCTCGGACGAATCAGACCCCGACTCACAACTCAACGACAACCTGGAACGCCCCGAAAACCCTCGCGACCTCGCGAGACCGCAAGACCAACTCGACACCTGCGGGGACCCTATCGACGTTGCGTCCGGTAACGTGGTCATGCACCAGACCGATGTCGAACTAGCCGGAACACTCCCACTGATACTGACCCGCACCCACGTATCTTCCTACCAGGCTGGTCGATCGTTTGGCCCGTCCTGGGCATCCACCCTGGATCAACGCCTGAAAATTGACGACGAGGGTGCCTGTTACGCCAGCGCCGACGGCATGGTTCTCGTCTACCCACCCACCGCCGCAGGAATACCAATACTACCCGTAGAGGGACCCCGCTGGCCTCTCACCCGCATCAACACCGGCACCTACACCATCACTGACCCCCAACACGGCCATACCCTGCACTTCACAACCACCACCCCCAACAACCCCATACTGCCCTTAACCGCAATCACCGATCGTAACCAGCATCGCATCGACCTCGACCGCACTCCCGAGGGCACCCTCACTCAGATCCGGCACTCCGGTGGCTACCGCATCACCGTCGACACCACCCACCACCGCATCACCGCACTGCACCTGGCGAATCCAAATACCGGCAGCAGGCAGACTTTGATTCGTTACACCTACAACTCCAATAACCACCTAACTGAGGTCATCAACTCCTCCGGCCTACCACTGCGATTCACCTACGACACTCACGGCCGCATGACCAGCTGGCAGGACCGCAACGACACCCAATACCGCTACACCTACAATATCCACGGCCGCTGCATACACACCACCGGTCCCAACGGCTACATGAACGCCACCCTCACCTACGACTTAGACAACCGCACTACCATCGTCACCAATTCTCTCGGACACGTCACCACATACCACCTCAACCATCTCGGACAACTCACCCACCACATTGATCCACTAAGCGGGGTGACCGCCTCGGAATGGGACCGCTATGACCGGCTCCTCACCCGCACCGACCCCCTCGGACGCGCCACCCGCTACACCTACGACCACACCGGCAACCTTGTAGAAATCATTCGCCCTGACGGCAGCCACACCACCGCCACCTACAACAATCTCCAACAACCAACCCGCATCACCGATTACGACGGCGCCATCTGGCAGCGTGATTACGATCTGCAAGGCAACCTCACCACCATCACCAACCCACTTGGCGCCACCACCACATACGCTTACGACCAGCAAGGACACCTCACTACAACCACCGACGCCCTAGGCAACACCCACCACATCGACACCAACCCCACTGGGCTACCAATCACCATCATCAATCCAGACGCAGCCACCACCCGATTTACCCGCGACCGCTTCGGCCGGATTACCACCATCACCGATCCCGTCGGCGGCACCACACGGCTGGGATGGACCGTTGAAGGCAAACTGGCTTGGCGCATCCTGCCCGACGGAGCCACCGAACGCTGGGCCTACGACGGTGAAGGAAATCTCGCCGAACACCTCAACCCTGCCGGATACCTCACCCGCACCCACTACACCCACTTCGACCTACCCGCTGTACAAACCAGTCCCGACGAAGCCCGGTTAGAGTTCGGCTACGACACCGAACTACACCTCACCACTGTCACCAACCCCCAAGGCTCAGTCTGGCGCTACGACTACGACCCGACCGGCAACCTCACACGCGAAATTGACTTCAACGGCCGTGTCCTCACCTACACCCACGACGCCGCAGGACAACTCACCCAACGCACCAACGGCATTAATCAAACCACCCACTACACCCGCGATCTACTCGGCAATATTATCGAACAACGCTCCATCGATACCATCGCCACATTCTCCTACGATCCGGTAGGGCGAGTCGTGGGTGCCACCAACGCCGACGCCAACCTTATCCTCCACCGCGATCTACTCGGCCAAGTCATAGCCGAAACCTGCAACGGCCGCACCCTCACATCCACCTATGACCCCGTCGGCTGCCGAACACACCGCCGCACCCCCACGGGCGCCGAAAGCACCTGGGAATACAATACCAATGGCCAACCCATCACCCTGCATACCACCGGACACACACTACACTTCAATTATGACCCCGCAGGCCGGGAAATCGAGCGGTGCCTTGGCATCGACGTCATGCTCGCGCAAACATGGGACGCCAACCACCAATTGCGCTCCCAAACCATCACAGCAGGAGCTACCGTTCCTGGTCAATCAGAGTCCGCCCGTCAGACACGTCTTATACAACACCGGACCTACACCTACCGGCCAGATGGATACCCCACCAGCATCAACGACCACCTCACCGGCACCCGCCGCTTCAAACTCGACCCCACCGGGCGCATCACCACGGTCCACGGATCTGGCTGGACGGAACAATACGCCTACGATCCAGCTGGCAACATCACGCACGCCACTTGGCCCACACCGCCACAGGCCAATTTGGCCGATGCCGACACCCAAGGCTGGCGCGAATACTCCGGTACTCTGATTCGCCGCGCCGGCAACATCCACTACCACCACGACACCCAAGGTCGCATCATCATGCGGCAACACAAACACCTATCAGCCAAACCACAAACATGGCACTACACCTGGAACAGCGACGACCGCCTCATCGCCGTCACCACACCAGACAGACAACACTGGCGCTACCACTACGACCCACTCGGCCGACGCATCACAAAACAATGCCTAGGCGACGACGAGACAAGCGTTCTGGAAAAGGTTGACTTCACCTGGGACAGGGCTGTCCTCGCTGAACAGACCCACACTAACTATCAGCCAGAAGACTCAAACGCTGTCTACAGTCGCACCACCTCATGGGAATGGGAACCTGGCACCTTCCGCCTCATCAGCCAAACCGAACGAGTACCACTGCGTGACGCCCCACAGGAATGGGTTGACGAGCAGTTCTACGCTATCGTCGCCGATCTCGTGGGCACTCCCACCGAAATGGTCAACTCTGAGGGCACAATCGCCTGGCACCCCCGAACCACCCTCTGGGGCTTGACGTTTTTCCCAGGGCCAAGTAGCGTGAAATGCCCGCTGCGTTTTCCTGGTCAATATCATGATTCTGAAACCCAACTCCATTACAATTATTTCAGATATTACGACTCGACCACCGGTTGCTATCAGACTGGTGATCCTATTGGGCTTCGCGGTGGAAACAATCCACACATGTATGTTCACAACCCTTTCTACTTCATTGACCCACTCGGGCAGGCCCCCTGTGGCACATGGGTCGATTCTGGCGGAGTGGTTAGGTCAGTAGATGATGTGCCCAGCATAATCTGGAGAGAAGGTGAGTTAAATCCATCGAATGTGCGGAGAGGCCCGGACAGTCTGTCGTTCCGGGATTCTCTTTCCAACCCAGTTCCAACACCCGAGGGTATGCAGCCCGTCTTTAGAAGAGAAGCCTATGCAATTGATACATCGCAACTGCCGCCCGGATCGGTCAGACCGGATGGTGCTTTTGGTTCCAAGACCACTCCACCTGGTCACGTGACGGTCAATCTCGCCAGTGATGCTAAGGAAGCGGCGAAGATTCTGAAGCTCGCGGAGATCTCCATTCTCCGCCAAAAATTTCCAAGGTGACATGATGCTAGTAAATCATTTTCGTACACTCGGCCTCACAACTGACATTTTTTCAGATTTTTCTATCTTCTTGAGGCGACAGCCAGAAACTGAAAAAGCTTTTAGTAATCTTACTTCCAGCGCAAAGTACGACAGATTCGAAATAGAATGGGAGGTGAGTGCTTGGCACGCAGAGACAGGTGAGATTCGAACGTGGAGAATGCGGCTATACTGGGATAACGATGCCTGGATCATTGACCTGCGAATTACTGAGTCAAGCGATATGGGAGAGGTTTATCTTTACGAGTTTGACGATCTACGGGTAAGCGATGCTGACCTTGAAGCATCACTTCTTACCGCTGGCAAAAAATTGACTAGCTTAAATCCATAAGAAAACCACACTCGATAACTCCCTGGACCGTCATTGCATCTACATAACAGAGCACGTCTGCCTATCGCACGGTGCGAAGGTCCGCATCACCTGAGTGGGGAGGCCAGCTAGTGCCCCAGTGCCTCCTGCACCCAGTGTCTTGTCCTCTCGTTATGTCCGTTGAGGCAACGGCGTAGTGTGACCGCTGGTACCACACCTTATATAGGTGATCATTGTCTGAAGGGCTCAGAGCAGAAGTGAAATACGCGCTGTTCTGGCGTTCACGGCGTACGCCGTGCTGGTGTAGCAGACGTTTGATGCTGCGTTCACTGACCCTAAACTCTTCGGCTATCTGCCTAGCGGTAGTACCCGCCCGGCACAGTTCAATCATCATCTGAAGCAGCTCAGTCGAGAAGTGATCACGCAGGCAGCGTGTAGAGCGGGTGACCTTGTTCTGGTGTAGTAGCCGCTTGACGCTGCTTTCGCTGACACCAAACCTCTGGGCTACCTGTTGAGCTGTTACACCAGACCTGTACAACTCGATCATGGCGTGAAGATCCTGAGAAGCAAAACGATCACGCAAACGATGCGAGCGCCTCACGTGAGCCATCACCGGCTTTAAAACCGTGCCCGCTGCACCCTCCTGGCCGTCGCTGAACAAGATCATAGCCACCCGCCGAAGCTGTTCGAGCAGGTCAGGACGGTTCGAATAATGTACTATAACCCCGACAACGTGGTTTTGTGATCTGTTTTTGCAGGTCAACGTAGGTTCGAGTAAGCTATCGTCAGGTGTCCGCTCTATGGTGCGCTATATCGTGATCTCGCGGTGTTTCTAGAGTAGGCGAGTCATATCGACTGGAACGCCCGCTCTGTGGAGCTCCTTGGCTAGCTCTACTTGCCAGTTGCCCGCAGGGTAGCCGATGTACACTAGGCCGTTCACATCAGACGGCTTCTCTACGCCGCTGTTGAGCACTGCTACCCGGTCTCGCCCGAGTTTGCCGAAAAAGTACCCAAGCTCAAAGACCACATTTTGACGGGCGCGGGGCTGATCAATAGCAGGGTCGGTGCCGCTTACCCGGCCAACGTCATCCGGTGTCGCAAGGACGATTGCATAGATGGCTGTGGTCGCGTGGGATTCGAATTTTTCCACTAGCGTCTGGCCACGGTTTGCTTGCTCATCAAGAATGATTGGAGGTTTCCCTGTGATCCGTTCCACAAACCGCGCTACTTCATGCTTTGCCGCACCGTTGCGGCCGTGAACTAGAAATACTGTCTCGGCGTCTGGAGGTATACCCGGCACCGGTTCTGTCTCGGGATTTTGTCCCTCAGACATCAGCTCGACCTCGTAGATGGCTGCATCGATAAGCGCAGCTGCATGGGTGACCCGACTCGCGAAGTATTGCCGGTCACGCTCAGCCTCGCCCGACGCGCCTGTCCAGAAACCAACCGTATAGCGGAGATTAGTGAACCGATCAAGTGTTGCGGACTGATCTCCAAGGACCTGACGCATCACCACGATAACCTTGGCCTTCCAGGCTTCGTGAGCTGCGCCCGAACGTTGCACCTCCTCAGCGGCGGCGGCCTCCTTTAGTGCCTTCAGCTCCACCAACGCCCGATCTGATCTCATGGCGTGCACAATAACCAGACCCGCTGACGCAGTGTACGGCGGACGGGGCGCGCCGCTGCTAACGGAGTGATCGTAACCTCGTGATCTTCGAGAGTGACGCCCAGCACATGGAGGGTCATGAGCGCCGTGAACGGTGGAGATCCTCGCTGGGGGGCTTCACCGGACACTAGGTGGGCAATACAAGGCGGCAGATGATCATGCTCTGTTTGGTTCGATTAGTTCTGCATATTGGTGTTCTTTGCTCCATCGGAGAAGATTGTTTTGTTCAAGCCCACGCAAGACTTGGGCGGTGGCCGTGTGCGACATGCAGCGAGCTGCTGCCATCTCGTCTAAAGATAGTACGGTGGTACCACCATCGGGTTTTTTGACCCGAAATGGCAAATGGGCAAAATCCGACAAAGAATCTTCGCTGATCTGTGGATTTTCGGTAATGCTTAAAAATGCCGCCCACGGGCTGGTGCCCCACCGCAAATCAGAAAGATTTTTGTCATCGATGTTTTCATCATCGAGTTCTATGTCATCTGCTTCAGTGTCGTAACGCCGGTCACATTCCGACCAGTCGAAAATGAGCGTGATCCGTGCATGGTCGGGCAGTTGGCGAAGCTCATCACGATTGATAGTAAGATCACGTCGCTGCACGGTAAGCCAATTGCGGTAGATCATACCGTCGAGCGCGTCGCGAACACGCTCAATTGACTGGCCGTAGTCGATGCTCATTCGTTGAACTGTAGTGTTCAGTTGGGCAGGCCGACCATGCTGACGAAAATAGTCAGATAGGTCCAGCGCTAGGTGAGCTGTTACCGTTCTCCAGCGAACGTCATCCTCTAGCGCTATCCATTCTGGTGGCAGCGGCAACACGTCTCCCGCTGCGGGAATGTCTGTTTGGGCTCGCCACTGATGCACGCCATTGGGTGTGCTGATGCGCTGGTAAACACCTAGTTCGCTCAACAGTTCAGCCAACTCAACCACGGTAGAAGGAACGAACCGGCCCGTCTGGGTGACGGCACTATGAAATGCTGCTTGAGCCTGCTGGCGTAGACTGTGTGTCTGTTCGTCAGTTTTGTCGTCATCCCAGGTGAGGAGAGTATCTGCCCCCTCGGGAAGATCAAATATTCTAGCGGGATGACGACTAATAAGTTGATGCAGCGTTCCGTCTTGGTTTCTTGCGGTCGCTGTAGAAATAATTACTTCCAAAGTCAACGACTGGACGGGAAGCAGACGAACCCAGGCAGACTGGCTCCACCCTGAACGCATGAAGCTCACCGTGTCGCCATCCAGAACGCGAGCAGCCACGGTAAAAGGCTCACCAGTCGCAGCCATACGAGCTCGGATTTTGCACTTACGAACACGCTCACTGGTCATGAGACCCTCCAACAGAGCCCTACGCACTCCGCACAAGAGGGGCGGCGCGAAGCCGCGACAGCCTACAGGTGGGTGTGCGAGTCCGAGACCCTTGTCCTCACCACCCCGGCGGCGTAGGCACATGGGGCTAGGAACAGGCAGGCACAGCTGCCACTGCGGACAGTACAGCACCCGTCACCACCCAGCGAAGGGGACACCTCACCTCCTACCTTCGTTGTCAAACGACCTTGACACCGACACAAGACCAGCTCCTGACAACACCACCAACCATAGGTTTCGGTGGTCAGGCTCGCTCACGGCGTACACCATGCTGACGTAGTAGCCGCTTGATGCTGCGTTCGCTGACCTTGAACCTCTCAGCTACCTGACTAGCGGTGGTGCCCGACCTATACAAATCGATCATGCTTTGAAGATCCTCAGACGAGAAACGATCACGCAGACGACGCGAGCGCGTCACGGAAGTCACCACAGGCTCCCTAACCGTTCCCGCTACACCGTCGTCTCCACGGTCACCCAACAAGATCACGGCCACCTTGCGGAGCTGTTCCAGCAGGTCACGATGGTTCGAATAGTGTCTTAGGACCTCGACCACCAAGACAGCATGTCAGAGGGCAGTTCCGAGTGTTCCGGAACTGCCCTCTGACATGCTGCGTGACTACAGTTCCGCACCTGGGTCGCTGAATATCAGGTCCATCGTGGTCGCTCCCTGCTGGAGTATCGGCCTGATTTATTTGCGGTAGACCAGCTCGGTCACGCCTGTACTGCTGTGGCTGACCAGACGTGAGATCTCTTCCAGCGGAACGCCGCTGTCCAGGGAGCAGGGTCATGTCAAGATCACCGAACGTGCTGAGCTCGTGACGCCAGGTGGTGCGCCGTGGGGCGAGGATACGGTCCCGGGCCGCGTGACAGCGCTGCGCGCGCCGAATTCGGCGACAGCGCTGCCCGAGCGGCTTCGGACAGCCCTGGTGTCGAATTCGGCGACAGCAGAGCGTCGTGATCACCCGTATTTCGAAGCAGCAATCCGGGCGACGGCGCGCGCCGCCCTGAGTAGTGACAGGGACGGTTCGGCCGGTGAGCAGGGCGACGAGAAAGTTTCAGGTACACACGTGGGAGAACGCCGCGCAACGGGCGACAAAGCAACACTTGTGTGATTCACTCCTCACCCAGATGATAACGGCGTGACAACGCAGGCTCCTTGTGTCGTATCGGGTGTACCCAGGAGGGAGGCAGGCCATGCGTCTGTGGCCGGATTCGCGGGCAGCGGTATACCTCCTGCTGGTGGTGGGTTCGGCTGGCATGGCGGGCATCTTGACGGAGTTCGTGACAGACTCGGCGCGAAGCAATGATGTATCTAGCTGGTTGTTCCTTGGCGCTGTGGCGCTTATGTTTGTTGTCGCGACCTTTGAGCTATCGCCCGCACGCGTTAGTCGTTCGGCTCGTCGAGCGGAGCGTGATACGGATCGAGCGGTGAGGCCCACGCTGGCTGAACGGATCGAGGATGTATGGGCAAACCTCAGCCAGTCATCTGCAATTCTCGCCGAGATCAACGCCGAAGTAGAGCTACAGACCACCACGCTCGAGCGCATCCGCGCCGAGGCGGAGCAGAACCGTCGACTCGCGGCGCTGCACCAGGACGAGGCAGACGCTGTGCGCGAGCTCGTGGAAGCAACGTTGCGGCGTACTCAGACGCAGTCGGCCATGCTGAGCAGTCGGCAGCAGTGGGGATTCTTCTTTGGTGGTTTGCTCTTCTCCATCCCCATGGGTATCGCCGGCAACCTTTTGTATGACTTGGTGACCCGCTAGAAGGATTCCTCCTGCGGCTGCCCTACCCTGCCTCCTCGGGGTGGCCAGCGGGGGTGGAGTGGTCAGCCTCCACTCCGGTCAGCACCTCCTCTGGCAGAACAGCTCCGAGGATGCGATGGTGGCCTCGGTGGCGGTGGTATGCGCGGTGTCCTCGATGACCTGCACCGTGATCGGTAGCCATTGTCCGATGGAGTCCCGCCTCGCGCAGTCAGATCAATTACCCGCGTGGGCGTAGTCCGACGATTCTGCAGGTTTCGTCCCAACATTGTCCGCAGGTGTGCCAGAGCCATTCTATGTTACCGTCAGCACCCCGCGGATGGGTGGCGCCGCAGAGGCACCGCATCGGCTCGCCGCCCGGTACATAGCGATCATGTCGATCAATGGCGTGCCGCTGCCCGGCCAATGGGAACCAGACAAATGAGCGGGAAGTCTGCTCATTCGCCGCATACATCGCCCGGCTGCCCGCCCTCGTTCCGCACGCCCCAGAACTCCGCTCAGCTGTTCGTCCGTTGGCCGTCTTGAGCGGCACCCAGGGCCGAGGCGGATCTACCTGGAAGCAGCGGTTCGGGGAGTCCGGATACCCGGCCGGTTGTTGGCTGCCTGCGTGGGGGGAGGACGCAGACCAACTGATACCGGGCACCTGCCGCTGCTTCTTCACGTAGTTCGTCATCCCGGCCCTGGGGCCTGGGAAGTAGCCTTGACCGTCTTGTGGTGGTAGCTCATCCGGAGCGACAACCAGTTTTTGATCACTATTCCGTCCCGTATGTTCCGACGCCGTGGGGAACTTCCGCAAACGGTTGGGCAGGTGCCGCGCAGCGGGTAGCGTCCCGCTGCCGGGCGCGATACCCGCCGCCGAGCGGAGTAGGCCATACGAACGTCAAGGGAAGGGCGCTATGGGTGGAGCACGCAGCCAGAAGCAGGAGCGCAAACAGTTGGTGCGCGCACTGCGCGAGTCAGGCTCGTCCTGGGTGGAGGTAGCTGAAGCACTCAGGCAGTCCTACCGGCTCAACGCCCGGGTGGCCTTCCGCTACACCCATGGCTGGACCCAGAGCCGGGCGGCTGATGAATGGAACAAGCACTGGCCCGATGAGCTGAAGACTTTCAAGAACTTCTCGAATTGGGAGTCATGGCCGGGTAGTACCGGCCATGCCCCAACCTTCGGCAACCTCAGTAAGCTGGCGGAGCTGTACGAATGTGCCGCCAGTGATCTGCTCGTCGATCTGCCCAACTTCCGCCACCTGGATACGGCCGACGCCACCAAGCCGAGTGCGAACACGAAGCGATTGATCCTTCCAGGCGGGTGTACAATTGACGCTGGAACAGGAGGAACTACTCAGGATGACCGAGACGCATGGGGAGCACTGTCTCCACTTCTTTTGACACAGGAAACCGCCCCACTCGTTAAGCGAATACAAGAAGTCAATTTCATTGAATTGGCGCAGGTGATTCTGATGTGGATGCAGCGGGTCGACCCGTCCGTGAAACGCCGAGTGCTGCTGGCCAAGCTGAGCTCGGCCTTCGCGCTGGCTGCCGTGGCACCCTTGTTCGACGCGCTCAACCCAGATGAGTACGAACCGGTGGCCCATGTCTTGCAGCACCCCGACACCTTCGACCTGCCAGCCCTGGCCTACGCCGAGCGCATGATCACCAGCCTGCGTCAGCAGAGTGACGTGCTCGGTCCCCAACTCACTCTGCACAGCACCATCGGGCACCGGCAGCTGGCGCGGCAATCTGGCCAACTCGGCCTCGGCCGAGTTTCAGCCTCGCGCAATCTCCACCTACGCCGAGCTGACCCAGTTTCTGGGCTGGCTGTGCTTCAACATGGGTGACTACCCGAGTGCTCAGCACTACTACGACGATGCCCGCAGTGCCGCCCATGACGCCCAGAACATCGAGCTGGTGACCTACATTCTGTGTTGCATGAGCCAGCTGGCTGTCTTGCAAGGCAAGCCCCGGGTGGGCATCGATCACGCTGCCGCTGCCGCCTTCTGGGCCAAGCAGGCACACAGCCCCTTGGCGCAGGCGTACGCCGCCGACGTAGCGGTGCGGGCCTATGTGGCGGACAACCAGTCGGACAAGTGCCGTGAAACCCTGGACCAGGAATACGCCGCCCTGCAAGCGGCACGCACAGACGAGCCCCGGGCTTCCTGGTGGTACTTCTACAACGAGTCCTTCTACTGGAGTACCGCAAGCAGGTGCGCGCTCAAGCTGCAACAGCCTGAAGCGGCGTTGAGCGCCATGGACCAGTCCTTGACCCTGGTTGACCCGGCTAACCTGCATGACCGCATCTTCCGCTTGCTGTTCCGAGCTGAGGTCCGCATCCAGCAGACAGAGATTCAGGACGCCAGCAGCATCGTGGCGGAGGTGACCCGGCTGACGGCCGCGAATGCCTCCCAATTGATCGTCCAGCGCGTCAATGACGTGCGCGGCCTGCTAACTCCCTGGGCGCGCACCAAGCCTGTCGGTGAGCTGGATGAACGGCTGGCGGCTTACCGTCCGGCTGCAGGCAACGGCAGCACGAAGCGCACGTACTCGTCGTAGTACGAGCCTGGCTTACCTGGCACCGTGCCCATCTTCTGCCAGCCCCAGCGCGCGTACAGGGCATGGGTGTCCGTGGCCTTGGGATTACTGGCAAGGGTGGCCCGTTCTTCGCGGCGATGAGACAGAAAGGCATCGTGCACCGCCCGGCCGATACCTTGGCCCTGCCAGGCCCGCCGTACCTCGATCTCGGCCAGGACCACGGTGCGGTCGCCGGTCTCCTTGGTGAAACCCTCCGGAGGCACCGGAGTCAGCCCGTCCCACCAGCCCCGTTCAGGACGCAGGCGGTAGCCGAAGGCGAAGCCCACCAGCTGACCACCTACCCCCGCCGTGACGAGCGAGTAGTGACGGGCGTCCAGGGCCTCGGTGGCCCGCTCCCGGAAGGCACTGGATTTCTCACGGGTGTCTTCACCAGGCACTGCGCCGTAGGCATAGGCGTAGACCTCGCAGAGTTCGTCCATCAGCTGAGCGGCTTCAGCGGCGGTGTGGGGAGTGAGGGTGCGGTTGAGAGGGGGCATGGGGAGAGGATAGGCGTTGCGGTGGGAAGGCGATTTCGACGCAGGAACCCTCACCGAACAGCAAATATTGACGCCGCAGACCGAGACTCGCAACCCCTCACTGAGCGCCATTCGCTTCGAAATACCACGGTGTCCAGCGGGAAACTGATCACCATGGGTCGTGCGCGGGGTGCGGGGCCCGCCCAGGGCCAATCCAAGTTCGCTCAATGTCTTGATGTTGTCACGCTAGGTAGCGAGGAAGAGAAGTGCCCGGTTTCGATCCCGGTAGATACGCTCCGTCGTTTCTTTAATGCACTCCACCCCGTTCAATCGAAGTAGTCCCAGCGCTAAATTCCGGAGCGTCGCGATAGTGTGCGCCCCATTTCCTGTGTACGTTTGATTGGCATCTTCTCTCCAGGTGGTGTCGCGCACGTAGTGACTCTTATTCTCAATTCCCCAGTGCCCGCGGGTATGGATGTTCACATCAGCGGCGTTACTCTGATCACTGGGGCTGCTGGTGATGACAAACGCGATCTCCTTACTGA
>JBOHHE010000036.1:0-3314 GCA_050700355.1 Pseudonocardiaceae bacterium | reverse complement strand
ATTCTTCACAGACAACGATCATGGAAGCCGACCACCAAGTGATCAACCCAGCAACCCCCACCAGGCGGCAGCAGCTCGTAGGGGAGCGAAGCGGCCCCGGGTGGGCACCGTCCACAGGGGGTGCCCGCGCAGTCCCCAGCGCGCCAGCAAGGTGTCGGCGGCGAGGAAGCCACTGGTCGCGGCGCGTTCCATGAGGGCGACCGGGAGGTCGACGCGGGTGAGGTCCCCGGCGAGCACCACCGCAGGGTCGGGGGTGGTGATGGTGGGCCGGTCGGTGAAGGCGCCGGGGGCGAACAGCGGGCAGTCGTTCTGCAGTTCGTGACGTTCGTCGACGATCCCAGTGGTGGCGGTCTCCGGGTAGATCCGGTGCAGTTCCTCGATCAGCTTCCGCTTGCCCTGCTCGGGGTCCCCGGTCAGGGCGTAGGCGTGGAGTTCCACCACCGAACCGCCCGTGCGCCTTGCCCAGCAGGCCGCCTCACCCTCGAAACGTTCCAGCACGCTGACGTTGTCCAGGGGCCCGAAGCCGCTGGTTCCGAGAAACCCGGGGCGGTCGCGGCGGACCGGGTGGTCCAGCCATAGCCGGGAAACCAGGAACGGGGGAGCGGTGCGTAGCCGGGCGATCTGATCGCGCCAGCTGAATTTGCCGAGTTCGGGCGACGCCGTGAGCAGTGCCTGCAATCCGCGCACATCAGTGGCGAGTACCACCGCGTCGACGTCGAGGCGGTCCTCGCCGGTACACACCGTGAAGCGGCGCTCCCTGCTGGGCGCCACCTCCTCGACAGCTGCCCCGGTACGGACCGAGACACCCAGCTCGGCGAGATGGCTCCTCATCGGCTGCCACACCGCCTGCAGGAACGGTTCGGTGGTGACGTCGAAGACCAGGCCCTCGGCCGAGCCCAGGAAGTAGATGTGGAACATGGTGGCCAGCTCCGCCGCCGACAGCTGCCGGGGATCGGCGAAGAAGCTGCGGGAGAACACCGAAAATGCCAGGTGTCGGGCCGCCGCGGGGAAGCCCAGCCCCTCCAGGAACGTCATCGCGTCCTGATCGTCCAACCGCTGGTAGATCTCCGGCACCGACACGTCGATCAGCGGCAGGGCGGCCACAGCGTCGAGGCGGGTCAGATCCCGCAACCGGAAGGTAGGGCTGGTCAACGCGAAGGCCATCGCGTTCCACGGCGGCGTGCGGGGCAGGCCGGCGAAGGTGTCGCGGTGGCCGCCGGCGTCGACCAGGGGATAGTCCGGCAGCGGGGTCAACGCCCGGCCCAGCGGATCGACCCGGTGCAGCAGCGCCCGCAGGTTGTAGTACTGCCGGAAGAAGGCGTGGAAGCCCCGCGACATGGTGACGGCCGACCCGTCGGCCAGCGTCGTCGGCCAGCCGCGCAGCCGGCCACCGAGTTGTGGCTGCCGTTCCAGCAACGCCACCTCGACGCCCCGCTCAGCCAGGGCGACGGTGGCCGCGACGCCGGCTATTCCACCACCTACCACCGCGACCCGGGGGCGTCGGGCGAGATGGTCGGGACGCAACCGGCCCTCGCGCGCAGGGTGGAGCACGGCCCGGCGATCCCGGCCGGGCCGTTGCCCGTTCCCCCGGTACCCGCCACCCCGTTGACCGTTCGTCCGCTGCCTGGTGCTCATCAGTGGTTCATGCCCCCCGCCTGGCCACGACCGTGTGCACGATGCCGCGTTCCCACCCTGGCATGGTGGCGGTGCGCACATCGACCAGGCCATGGTGGCGCAGCCGGTCGGCCAGCGCGCCGACGGTGTCGAAGTGCAGCACACTGCGCCACAGATAGCGGTAGAGCCTGGCCTGACCGGTCACCACCTTCCCCGCCGGGATGATCACCGTCCAGCACACGGCGGTCCAGATCGCCCGGCTGCGCGCCCGACCGTCCAGCACGTAATCGTGCACCGCCAGCGGCGCGCCCGGCACCAGCAGCTCGCGCAGCTGGGCCAGCACCGGATCTGGAGCGGGCAGGTTGCGCACCAGGTAGGCGGCGAAGATGCCGTCGAACGGGCCGTGGACCCCGGCTGCGGTCAACTCCTCGGCACGGGCGTGCACGAAGGACACCCCCGGTGGCCAGTCCGCTTTCCGGGCCTGGGCGAGCATGCCGGCCGAGGCGTCCACTGCGGTGATGCGCGCCTTCGGCGCGACTGCCAGCAGCGCAGCGGTCGACGCACCTGTTCCACAACCCACGTCCAGCAGGTGCAGTCCGGCACCATCCCCAGCAAGACCCATCCGGTGGACCGAGCGGATCAGGTTGTCGTGGTAACCGGGGCTGGCGGCGACCAACCGGTCGTAGTTGGCCGCAGCGGTATCGAACTCACTCGGTACATCGATCGTCACGGTGGGCAGCTTACGGCCGGCTTGCATACCACCGAGCGGGGGCAGCATTGAGCCAGAGCGGTAGGCCTCAGCCCGAGGCCGTACCGCACGCAGGGTCACCAGATACGGCGAACGTGAATGCGCCTTGCCGAAAGGAGTAACGCAAGGCCGAGTAAACCAGGCCATCCATGACCTGTCTGGAACGGCTTCTCGTCACGCCGAGGCACGCTACGGGTCGCGGCTACGGTGGGTCCAAGATAGACTGCAGCTGTTCCGTCGGGGTCGTCAACCTTCGAGGAGGCGCCGTGATAGTTCTTGGTGTCATCTTGTTGTTGCTGGGCTACTTCCTCGACATCTATATTCTGTGGATGCTCGGGATCATCCTGCTCGTAGTCGGAGTGGTTCTGTTCATCCTGGGCAGGGTAGGGCGCCCGATCGGTGGGCGCAGCCACTACTTCTGACTCAGCCGGACCGCCACTCCTCAACTGGATCGGCCGGGTCAGAAAGGCGCTCCAAGACGAAGCCCGCCTTCTCACGTGTTGAAGGCGGGCTTCGTATGCGGTCGCTTACGGCCTCATGAGTGTACCGTCTCGCCTGCCACCGACGAATGCCTCCCATTCGCTATGACGTCGCCCTGCGGGCGAGGTGGGATTCAGCGTGAACCGAGTACTCCAAGGCTGCCGGATCGATCCGGCCCTGTCCGAAGCACTGACCGCCGTGCGGCGCTGCTGCGCACGGCGGCAAGGCGGGGTTCGGCCGTCGATGCCCCGGTGGTTGCCCAGGGCAACGTTATGTTGACTCAGTGTCACCACACGCGACATCACGTAGTCGCTGTCCGGCTCCACGCTGTGAACCGCGCTTCGCTTCGAGATACTCCGGTGCCCTGAGGGGACGTGATCACCGTGGATCGTGTGGTGTCGCGGTGGGGTGGACGGAGAGTGCGATCGCTGAAAGTGTGCTGTGGCCGTGCACTTCTGCACGACCACAGCAC
>JBOHHE010000035.1:0-15029 GCA_050700355.1 Pseudonocardiaceae bacterium | reverse complement strand
GATCTTCATCCAGTAGTTGCGTGGAGTCGGCTTCCCCGGTACCTCGCCGCCGCTGGGTGAGACCGTAGGTGGGATCCCCGGTGCCGGACCGGCCGCGCAGTTCCGTGGGCATGCCCTCGGTGCCGTCTGCGGCCCGGGGCGCCTTGCGAGACTGGACGGTCGGGTACTCGGTGGCGCCCGGTCGCAGCGTGCCCGCCGTGGTGTGGTTACCCGCGTGTGGCGGCATCATCGGTGGCGGCATCATGGCTGGTGACGCCGTGCGGTTGGCGCTGGATGGTGACAGCGTGCCCGGGCGCACTTCGGCGTCTGCCCCGCTCGGCGCCCGCTTCGCTACCGGCTTGGCCAGTGGGGACAGGCCCGCTCCGCCACCCAGGCCCGATATGCCCAGGGTGCCCATCGGCACCGGAGCGCCGCCGGACAGCGGTGCACCACCCGCGCCGGGAACCGCGTTCGCGGGCAGGGCACTGGCGACCGGACTGAGGTCAGGTGCAAGGCCGGCCAGGGACGGCCCGCCACTTGAGCCCCCCAGACCGTTGGGGCCACCCGGGTCGCCGAGACCGCCCCCGCCGACCATGTCAGCCAGCTCCGAGCCCGCGGAAGCGAGGCTTTGTAGCGCGGTCATCGCCTGTGTCGCGGCCTCGATCGCGGAGGCCGCATCCGGCGACGAGCCCGCCGCGCCACGCTCGGAGCCGGGGATGAGGTCGGCGGGAGACTTGATCCCGGCCGCGGCGGCCACCTTGAGCATGGACATGTCGAAATGTCCACCCAGCGCGGTCATCGCCGCACCGGAAGCCTGCTGGAATGCCGGTGCTGAGGGTGCCGTGTATGGATTCGACAGCGCCGCGACGTAGGACTCGTACAGCCCCTGCACGGTCTGCTGCGCCGGCGGAATAGCAGAAGCCAGCGTGGGGAGCGTCTCGATTACCTGGGCGGCGTCGATCCGCTCACCCCACATTTGCAGCTCGGCGAGGGTGCGCTGGAATTTCTCCTCCAGTTCCCGCCCGACGTCGTCTTGCCAATGTGGCATCAGATTGTGCACCTTGGTATGCAGTTCGACGCGCGCGGATTCGATCCACGTGCGAACCTCAGTCCACATTTTCGCGGCGTCCATAAGCACGGGCACGTTTGCCAGCTCCGCGGTGGACATGGCCACGTGCATCTCAATGGGGAGGCCGTTGTAAACGACAGGCATCACTTACTCCTTGGCCGCGCGCTGCGGGTCGTTATCCGACTGCTGTTCGCTGGACTTGTCGTTGGGTGTTTCTCCGAGGTTCTCGCTCGGCAGCTCGGTGGACTGCTGCTGCTGCTGCTGCAGCAATTCTTTCGCCTGTTTGGCGAGGCCGATGCCCTGCTCGGCGAGTTTGGCTGTGGACGCGACCAGTTCCATCGCGCTGGCGAGGTCGGCACCCTTGTAGGTGGCCGCCGCAGCACCGACCTTCTGGGCATAGGTTACCATTTCCTCGGTAACCTTCGTCAGGTACGCGGCGATCTCCGCGGTCGCCGCCTTGTCCAGCAACGACATGGCGATTCCCTCGAAGAGCCCTGACAGATTTGGCGGAATTCCCAAACGAGCCAATGATGGTGGCATCGGCGGGGCAGTGAGTTGCTGGGAAAACGCGCCCATCATGGCGGTATTGCCGTCGATATACGGTGTGGTCATGATTCCCCTCCCTGGTGTCCGGTGTTGTATTTCGACTGGGGTTCTTTCCAATCGACTTCCCAGCGTCGGCTATTCGCGCGGCGGCAGCCAGGCGAGCTGGACCAGTCCCTTGTGGCCGCGCCGGTCGACCAGCCAGCCCCGGCCCGGTGGCAGGACCTGCGCCCGCAGGCCGCCCAGCAGCGGACCCTCGTCCCGGTCGCCGGACATCATCAGGCCGGGTGTGCCGACCTCCCGCAGGCGAGCCAGGAACGGCTCGAACAGCCCACGCCCGGCACCGCCGGAGCGACGGGCCAGCACCACGTGCAGGCCGAGGTCACCAGCCTGCGCCGCCAGCGGCAGCAGCGCCATCAGCGGGTGCTCCTTGTGCGTGGCCACCATGTCGTAGTCGTCCACCAGCACGAAGATCTCCGGGCCCTGCCACCAGTTCCGGGCGCGCAACTGCGCCGGCGTGACATCGGGGCCGGGCAGCCGCTTGGACAGCACGTCGGCGACGTTCGCCAGCAGGCCACGGCTGTGCTCGTCGTTGGTGCCGTAGGCGAGCAGGTACTCGTCGTCGATCTCGCCGAGCAGGCCCCTGCGGTGGTCGATCAGCACGATCCGGGCCCCATCGGGGGTGTACGCGCTGCAGATCCGGCGAGCCAGCGCGCGCAGGAACGCCGTCTTGCCGCTCTGTGTGTCGGCCAGCAGGAAGAAGTGCGGGTCGGTTGCGAAGTCCAGCCGCATCGGCGACAGGTCCTTCTCGTGGATACCGACCGCCAGCCCGGCGTTCGGGCCGGCGACCACGTCTGCGGCCGGCAGGTCCTCGTACGGCAGCATGCCTGGCAGCAGCCGGACCGAGGGCGCGGGCTCGCCGGGCCAGGCCGACGCCACCGCCTCGACCAGCGTGCTGATCCCGGTCGCGAGGTCCCCGGCCGCCACCACGCCGTCGATGCGCGGCAGAGCCACCAGCATCTGGTGCCCACTCATCGCGATGCCCCGGCCGGGGGTGTCCGCGGGGACGCCCATCGCGGCCTTCCGATCGATGATCGAGTCGATCGGGTCGCCTACCTTGAGCTCCAGCTTGGACGCGAACAGGTCCCGCACATTCATCCGCAGGTCGAAGGACCGGGCACAGGTGGCCACCACGTGCACGCCGAAGGACAGGCCGCGCGCCGCGATGTCGCCGGCCATCTCCTCGATGTCGTCGAAGTCGCTGCGCAGCGTCTGCCAGCCGTCGATCACCAGGAACACGTCGCCGTGCGGGTGCTCGGCGAACCGGCCTTCGGCGCGCAGCCTGCGGTACGTGGCGATGCCGTCGATCTCGTGCTCGGCGAAGAACCGCTCGCGCTGGGCCAGCAGGGTGGCCACCTCCGCCACGGTGCGGCGCACCGCGCCGGTGTCCAGCCGGTTGGCCACGCCGCCGACATGCGGCAGGCCGGCGACCGATGCCAGCGTGCCGCCGCCGAAGTCGAGGCAGTAGAACTGCACCTCGCGCGGAGTGTGGGTGAGCGCGAGGCTGGTGATCAGCGTGCGCACGGTGGTGCTCTTGCCGGTCTGCGGCGTGCCGAGGATCAGCACGTGCCCGGCGGCACCGGACAGGTCCAGGGTGAGCGGGTCGCGCCGCTGCTCGTATGGACGGTCCACGATGCCCAGCACCGGCCGCAGCGATCCGGCCAGCCCGGTCGAGTCGGCGGTCAGCCCACGCTGCGGATGGGTGATCAGCGGCGGCAGCAGCCCGTTCAGCGTGGGTGACTCATCCAGCGGAGGCAGCCACACCTGATGAGCCGGCGTTCCCTTGCTTTCCAGACGGTCCACCAGGATATCGAGCAGGGTCTCGCCCACGGCGGTGTCCGTGTCCTGTTCCTCGACCGGCTCCTCGGTGTCCGGTTCGAGCTCACCGGCGAGATACGCGGTGGTGTACTCCTGCAGCACCAGCTGCTCGCCGGTGCTGGCCGCCGTCCCCATGCCGGCACTGTGCTGGTGCACCCCGGACACGTACGCCGACCGGAACCGGTCCATCAGCTCGGTGCCGACCTTGAGGAACCCGTGCCCCGGCGCCCGAGGCAACCGGAACGCGTCGGTGACGCCGAGCACCGCACGGCTCTCCATCTCGGAGAAGGTGCGCAGACCGATCCGGTAGGACAGCTGGGTCTCCAGACCGCGCAGCCGGCCCTCCTCAAGTCGTTGGGAGGCGAGCAAAAGATGCACACCGAGCGAGCGGCCCACCCGGCCGATCTGCACGAACATGTCGATGAAGTCCGGCTTCGCCGACAGCAATTCGGAGAACTCGTCGCAGATCACCAGCAGAGTCGGCACCTCGGGCAGCGGCGCGCCCCCGACTCGCGCCTTCTCGTAGTCGCGCAGCGAGGAGAAGTTGCCCGCCGCGCGCAGCAGCTCCTGGCGGCGGATCAGCTCACCGTTGATCGCGTCGGTCATCCGGTCGACCAGGTGCAGCTCCTCGCGCAGGTTGGTGATCACCGCGCTGGTGTGTGGCAGCTTGTCCAGCCGGGTGAACGTCGCGCCGCCCTTGAAGTCGACCAGCGCGAAGTTGAGCGAGCTCGGCGGGTGCGTGATGGCCAGCGCCAGCACCAGGGTGCGCAGCAGCTCCGACTTGCCCGAGCCGGTGGCACCGATCAGCAGGCCGTGCGGGCCCATGCCGTCCTGGGCGGACTCCTTCAGGTCGATCTCGATCGGGACCCCGTCGGGCTGGATGCCGAACTTCACCCGCAGCCTGTCCCGGTTGGGGCGGGGTACCCAGGTGTCGACCGGGTCGAACTCGTACGGGTCACCAAGATCGAGCAGGTCGGCGAGACCCAGCTCAGCGGTCATCGGCGCGTCGCCGCGCAGGCCTGTCGTCAGCCGCAGCGGAGCGAGTTGGCGGGCGAGTCCCTCGGTCGCGGCGGGGCCCAGCGCGTCCGCGCGACCGAGGCGGGCCTCGCCGTCGATCGTTTTGCTCATCAGGTCGCCATCGGGGGCGATATCCAGCACTACGGCGGTGCGCTCCAGCGCTCTGGGCGGGATGGTGGACAGGTCGACGACGGTTACCCCCTCCACGCCGCCGCCGGTCATCAGGTGATCCGAGCCCTCGACCGAGCCGGCGTCGAGCACCACGACGAGGTGCGGGCCCGGGGTGCGCGTGTCGGTCTCCGGGTCGAACCGTGGCCGCTTGGCGAGTTCCTCGTCGAGCATCGATTCCAGGGTCGCAATGGTGGGCGCGACCAGTCGCAGCGGGCCGAGCGCGTCGGTGCGTTCCGGATGCAGTGCGTGCGGCAGCCACTTGACCCACTCCCAGGCGGGCCGGTGGTCGTTGGCGGCGCACACCGCGATCCGCAGGTCGTCCGGCGCGTGCAGGGTCGCCAATTGGGCCAGCATCGCGCGCAACATGGCCAGCGCCGCCTCGCGGTCGCCGCGCAGGTAGATCCGGCTGAACCCGTTGACGGCGATGGCGAGCGGCAGCCGCCCGACGCTGGAGTAGGTCGTGATGAACCGCCGCAGGGCCAGGGCGGACAGCGGCTCCAGCTCTTCCAGCGGTTTCGTGTCCGGGGTGACCAGCGAGGTCGCCGGACGCTGAGTGCCGCAGCCGATGCGGGCGACGCCGAAGTCGGGATCTTCCTTGCGCCGCTCCCAGAGCCGGAAACTCGCGGCCAGCGACCAGAGCGTGGTCGGGTCCGGGTGCAGGTACTCCATCGCGTCGCGCTGTCTGCGTACTGACCGCCGCAGCCGCAGCCGGTGCTGGGCAAGGTGGCGCAGGTACTTCCGGCGGGCGTGGCCCATCTCCCGCTTGCTCGGACCACCGCCCTGCAGGAAGCCCGCGACGGCCATGCCGAGCATGCCGACGCCCATCAGGCCGTAGATGACGAAGCGGATGGGCCCGGTGAGCGTGCCGGAGAACATCAGCATCATTGCGGCCATCATCGCCACCATCGGCAGCACCATGAGGAGCTGCACCCACTGCCGCGCCGGCGGCGGCGGGATCTCCGGCTGCGCCTGCAGGATCAGCTCGCCCGCCGGCATGTCCGGCGCGGGGCGCCGCGTCGGCCGTTTCACCACAACTATTGCCACATCGCGATCGTTCGGGACTTTCCCGGCCCGACCATGCCGGTGGCAGGAACATGCCGAGCACCCGGCGCGGCGCGCGCCCGAACCTAGCCTGGATAACGGCAGAATTGTCGAGTCCGCGAAAGGGGAAAATCAATGACGTTTTCAGGTATGGACGGGAATTTCGAGGGCATCGGTGCGCTGGGCAAGCTGACCGGGGCCACCTCGGAAGACATGAATGGGACCAACGTCCAGATCGGTTCCGTGAACAACGATCTGTTCGGTATCAGCAGCGGAAGCTGGGCGACCGCGTTCCACGGGGGGGATCAGGCGCGTCACGCCGATGGTCAGGTCGTCACGAATGCGCTGGGCGAACTCGGTGACATCATTACCAACGTCGCCAACACCTACAGTGCGGCCAACGATCAGGGTGGTGCCGCCATGGGTGGCGGCGGCAGCTACTGGGCCTGACCGATCACATTTCGCTCAATATTCAGGGTAGTCCAGAAAGGGCATAAGAATGATCGCACAAGACCCCAACCGGGTGCGGATGGATTTCGATCAGGCCATTACCACCGCCGCCAACCAACGGCAGCGTCACGCCGATCAGACCGACGCCACCGACGGGCATTTCAAGCAGGTCATGGCCACGCACCAGAACGACTTCTTCGAGAGCAACGGTGAGGAGCTGGGCCAGCAGGCTCAGTTCTGGGTGAAGAAGTCCACCTCACACAACGACGGTCTGGCCGAGTTCTCCGGCGCTCTGGACCGGGCGCGCGACACTTTGGAAGGTGCCAAGAACCAGGCCATGCGCATGATCCAGAGCTTCCGGATCTAACCGGCGAACCGGCCTGACTCAGACCCGGGTCCACCGCAAGGTGCCCGGGTCTTGGCTTGTCCGCAGGAAACCGACGTCCGGACAGCACGCCCGCGAGCGCGGGGATCACTGCTCGGTGACGAGGAAGATCTGCTCGGGCGGCTCGATGACCGCGGGCTCGGCGGGAGGCACCGGAGCCCACCCGGGCTGCCAGCGGCGGCGGCGGCCAAGCGGGCGGATCACCGCGATCAGGGTGATCAGCACGATGACGCAGGCCACCCTGGCGGCCAGCCACTTGGCTACCTGCCCGACGCGTTCGTGCCACGCCACTTGGGCAAGGTGCGCCTGGTCCGGCGGCACCGGGACATGGACGGGCAGCGCGGCCGGCCCGGCCGTGTCCATCCCGTCGGTCACCGCACGGTAGGGGTTCACCAGTCCGGCGCCGTAGGCGGTGCTGCCCAGCCCGCCGCGGGCCGGACTCGCCGTGGCGATCAGCCGCTGAGCCACCTCGGATGCGGTGAGCTTCGGCCAGGCGGCGCGCACCAGAGCGGCGGTCGCGGCGACGAACGGCGTGGCGAAGCTAGTGCCGTCCGCGTAGGCATGCCCGTCCACCCTGGTCGCGGCCAGCACCTCGGCACCCGGCGCGACGATGTCGACGTAGTGGCCGATCTGAGAGCCCTGCGCCGTGGCCCCGTTGATGTCGACCGCGCCGACGCCGAGCACGCCGTCGTAGGCGGCCGGATAGGACGGCAATTCGGCTCCGCCATCCCGCTGGCCGTTGCCCGCAGCCGTGACCACCAGCGCGTCCTTGGCGACCGCGTGCGCAACAGCGGCGCGCACGACAGGGAAGTCGTCGTAGCCCGCCAGCGACAGGTTGATCACCTTCGCGCCGGAGTCGGCGGCGTAGCGGATGCCGTTGGCCAGCACTTGCGGGTCGATGCGCAGAGTCTCGCCCCGGTCGCCGACGTCGCGGTCGCTGATCCGCACCGGCAGGATGGTCGCGTCCGGGGCGATGCCATGGAAACCGATGGCGGGCAGCGGATCCGCGGCAATGATGCTGGCCACACCAGTGCCGTGGGACGCGCAGTCGAAGTTGCCGGGGAACGTGCCGGTCAGGAAGAAGTCCCGGCCGGATTGCACCTTGCCCGCCCTGCTCAGCTGGGGGTGGTCGGCGTCTACCCCGGAATCGACCACGGCGACCAGCACCCCAGCGCCCCGGCTGTGCGCCCAGGTGCTCATCGGGTTGAGCACCTGCTGTGCCCATGGCTGCTGGGGCACCCGGGACCGGCCCGGGTTGGGATCATGGCAGGCGCCGGCGGGTGGCGCGGCGGCCGCCTGTGCCGTCGCCGCACCGCCGAGTACCTGGGTGGCTGTCGCCGCGAGAAGGCAGGCGAGTGCCAGCGTCCGATGTCGTCTCATCGCCGCCATCCTCAGCCGGTGCGGCCCCTCCGGGGCAGGGCTGGCAGCAAGAGGTCAAGCGCTCGTACGTGGCCTGCGTGTCGTGGGCGCTACTCGCGGATTCGGGTCTGAGGGTGTCATGGAAATCTCATATAGCCCGGCCAGGATTCGTGGTGCACGCCATTCGTGACTACGGGGGAGGCTGATGTGGGCTGGAACCTCGACGCGATCATCGAGCCGGTGTTCGGCATTGCGACCAAGTTTCTTGGCGACAGATCCGCTGGGGAGCATGTGGCCGGGCTCGGCGCCGCGAAGCCGCACCAGGGCTGGGCCTGCGCAGCGGCCAGCGCCGCCTGTGTGGGGGCCTGGCAGGCCAGGTTGCACCAGCTCGGTGCCGAGGCGAACAACGCCGCCAACGCGGTGACCAAGTCCATGGACATCTACGTCGACGCCGATAAATCCGCTACCGACGAACTTCGCAAGCAGGCTGAATGGTTCGAACGATGACAGTAACCGTCTCCGGTCTGAAGAACGCGCAGCCCGCGTTGTGGTTTACCGCGGCCAACGATGCCAGGGACGCCGCGCATCATTGCCACGACATGTCCTCCCTCGCCCGCAACGAGGTCGCCCGCACCCTGCAGGCGTGCTGGGTTGACGACGCCGGAAAGGAGGCCAGGCAGCTGTTCGTCCGGCACGCAGATACCTACGAAGCCGCCGCCACCGCACTCGAGGCGTTGATGTCCACCTACGGCGCCTTGGCCCAGACCATTGAGGGCGCGCAACGCGCCCTCGGTGAGGCTCTCGACTTCGCGCGCACATACAGCCTCGCTATCAGTGAAGCCGGAGAGGTCACCGGAAACGCCGACACCGACCTGGGAAAACAAGCCATCAACGACGCGTCCCGGCTCGTCTCCGCAGCGCTCACCGCGGCGAACCAAGCCGACGAGCAAGCCGCCAGTCGGCTGTGGGTGATCGCCGGCCTCACCGATGCGACCAACCCGGACGCGGTGAGTCTTGACCTGCAGGCCGGGGCCGATGAACGACGAAACCCCGACGAGCGCGGTGGGCGTCGCATCGACGAGGACGACCGTCGCAACCGCGAACCGGGTGGTGACGGCGATGGGCACTTCGACAACGACTGGGCCGGGCGAGCGATCCTGGAGCGTTATCTGCGCGGCGGAGATGACTGGACCATCACCGACGACAGCGACTGGTCTGAGTACATGAGGGGCAATCAGATCCTGCGCGATCAGTTGCGCAGCCCGGTGCAGACGCAGGCTCAGCACGCTCTGGACCAGTACCTCACCACCGGTACGAGTGACGGCAAACTTCGCCGAGCGGTTTCCGGCCGAGATCCAGACTGGCGAGGGCATCGTCGGTTACGAGTACCTGCACGGGACCGACCAGAATGCCGGGCATTTCGGCTTCGACGGGACCACCCACGTCCGGCCCCGCAGCGATGGCACATATGAGGTCACTGTGAACGGCGGGTACACCTGGAACGACCAGATCGACCCCAACCAGAAGTACAGCACTGACCGGTGGAAGAGCACATTAGCTGAGATCGGCACACTCGGTCAGGCCGATCCGTGCGACATTCATATCACCTGGCACGATCGGAGCACGCTGGTGCTGGACGAGCACGGCCAGGTGATCAGTGGTTCCGGATACCCATACGACTAGCCCAGGTGAGCAATGCGTACGCCGATCGTCCTCCTCCTCCTCGGGGCGCTGACCGCCGTTCTGGCCGGTTGCGCGGCGCTGTTCGGCAGCGACCGCGTCAACGAGCGATTCGCCCGGCCAGAGCACCCGCGCACCTCGCCCTCGGGCCAGTTCGTCGCACATGTCGAGTTCGGCCCAGAGCAGAACGGGGTGCTGACCTGGGTCGTGGTGATCACTGATCGGGGCGGTCACGAGGTGTTTCGGGACAACTACGCCTACAGCAGCAGGCACGGGGTGGGCATCACCTGGCTGAGCGGTAAGGACCAGCTCTGGCTGCTCTCCAGTGACGTCGGCACCTCGTCCGTGCAGCAGGACGCGGGGAGTACCTGGCGCAAGGAGTATCCACGCCTGGGCCACTTCGACCAAGACGTGCCTCCCGAGATCCGGGAGCTCGCCGGTCGGTGAGCTCCCGGCCACCAGCCCCAGCTGCCGCCCTGGCAGTACGTCACGGTCCGCTGACCGGCAGGCTCAGCTCGAAGATCGCGCCGCCCTCGTCGGCGTTGTACACCGACAGCGTGCCGCCGTGTGCTTGAGCCACCCAGCGCACGACCGACAGGCCCAGCCCGGAACCGCCGGTGGTGGCGAACCGGTCGAACGCCTCCGCCGCATGGGCCGGGTCGATGCCCGGGCCGTGGTCGGCCACGGTGACCGTGCCACCGGCCACCGTGATGTGCACGATCGCCTCCGCCGCGCCCGGCTGGCGCCCGTAGCGCACCGCGTTGTCCAGCAGGTTGGCGATCGCCCGCTGCAGCAGTGCCGGGTCGGCGTTGACCTTGGTCGGTGCCGCGGTGACGGTGATCTGGGCGCCTTCGGCCGGCGTGTCCTCGGCCACCCCGGTGACCAGTTGGTCCAGCCACACCGGCTGAATGGCCAGTTGCTCCACCCCGGCGGCCAGGCGCGCCCGCACCAGCAGGCTATCGATGATCCCGCCCATCCGCGCGGCCAACCGGACCGTGCGCGGCAGCAGCTCCGCGCGCTGGTCCGGATTAGCCTGCGCGGTCTCGGCCAGCGCACGCAGCGCGGCCACCGGAGTACGCAGGTCGTGAGCGGTCTCGGCGAGCAGCACCTCCTGCTGCTGCAGCGCATCCGCGGCAGGCTTGATCGCCCGGCCGGACAGGAGGTGGCTGGCGAAGGCGAGCCCGCCGATCAGCAGCGCGCAGCCGCCGAGCACCAGGAGCACCAGCCGGTTGTGCTCGGCCGCTTCCTCGCGGGTGTCGGCGATCGCGACCACCGCGCCGAAATAGTTCAGCTCCGTGCCCACCCTGGACAGCAACGGTTCCACCCGAACCCGAACCAGCTCGCCGCCGGTGCCCTCCTGGTACCCGCTGACCACCCGCCCGTCGCGCACGGCCGTGGCGGCCAGGCCGCTCATCACCGCGCTGTCCATCGGCACGCAGGTGCGCGCCGACGCTTTCGCCTTGAAGGAGGGGGGTGCGCCGACCGGCAGGATCGCGAACTGCGGGCATTCGCTGTATAGCACGTCTCTGTTGACATTGGTGAAATTGGCTACGCCGTCCTGGAATTCGACCAGGCGCGACACGGAGGAGGTCACCAGCCGCAGCTCGGCGTCGATGCTCTCCTCACCCCGCTCGCTGTCATTGCTGATCACCAGCAAGGCGAAGATGATCAGCCCGAAGGCGTTCATCGCGGTGAACAGCGCGGTGAGCACCCAGCGCAGCCTGCGCAGCCGGTTGGCCGAAGATCCGCTCGGGGAGGCGTTCATGAACCGAGACGGTAGCCGCGGCCGCGGACGGTGTGGATCACTTCCGGCTCGCGCAGCTTGCGCCGCAACCGCTTGATCACCACATCCACCACGTTGGACATCGGATCGGTTAGCGCATCCCAGCAGTGCTCGATCAGGTCCGCGCGCTCCACTACCTGCTCGGCGCGGGTCAGCAGGAACTCAAGCACCGCGAATTCCTTGTCCGACAGGATGAGCAGCACTCCGCCGCGGCGCACTTCACGCCGCGCGCAATCCATCTCCAGACCGCCGTGGCGCAGCACGGACGGACGGATGCCCGCGCGGCCGCGCAGGGTGGCCACCCGCGCGGCCAGCTCGGCCGCGGCGAACGGCTTGACCAGGTAGTCGTCGCCGCCGTGCTCGAAGCCCGCCACCCGGTCGGCCAGTGTGTCCCGCGCGGTGAGGAATAGCACCGGCGTGGCCCATCCGGCCTGGCGCCGCTGGTGGACGTAGCTGATGGCGTCGCCGTCGGGCAGCATCCGGTCGAACACCACGCAGTCGTAGCCGCCGTCACGCAGCATGGCGTCCGCGCTGGTGAGGTCGGCCGCGACGGCCACGTCGATGCCGGTGGCACGCAGGGTCGCGGCCACCGCGACCCGCAGGTCCTCGTCGTCCTCTACCACCATCACGCGTGTCATCGAAACCTCATGTGTGCCATCAGAAGGTGGGCGCATGCAGTTCCACGTTCTCGGTCCGCTCGAAGCGCACACCGCCAGTGGGGTGCCCGTCGAGCTGGGGGCACGTAAGCCTGGAGCGCTACTCGCCGTCCTGCTGCTGAACGCTAACGCCTGGGTGAGCGTAGACCAGCTGATCGAGGTGATCTGGCATGAACAGGCCGTGCCCGCCTCGGCGGTGCGCAACCTGCGCAGCTACGTGTGGCAGCTACGCGGGCGGCTGGGGGAGCGGCTCGAGGGGCGCCCCGGGGCTTACCGCATCACGGTACTGCCCGGCGAGCTGGACACCGACCGGGTCAGGGCACTCGCCGCGTCCGCCCGGCTCGCCATGTCCGCTGGGGCGCACGCGCAGGCGTCCGAGCAGCTGGCGGGCGCGCTCACACTATGGCGCGGCACGCCGTACGCCGGGCTGACCTTCGACGCGGCGCTGACCGCGGCGGCATGGCTGGACGAGCTGCACCTGGAGCTGCGTGAGCTGCTCGCCGAGGCCTACCTTGAGCTGACGCGACCGTCCGACGCGGTGGCGCTGCTGCGCCGGATCACCGACGAGCAGCCGTTGCGCGAGGACTCGTGGGTGCGGCTGGTGCTGACCCTGCACCGCGCCGGGCGTCGGGCCGACGCGCTGGCCGCCTACGACCGGGCGCGGCAGGTGCTGATCGACGAGCTCGGCGTGGATCCAGGGCCGGAACTCGTTGCGGCACAACGGAAGGTGCTGCTCGGTGGGGCGCCCTGCCGGTCGGACCTGCCGCGGGATCTCGCCGATTTCACCGGGCGCGGCGGGGAGCTTGCGGCGCTCATCGACCGTCCGGCGGCGGTCACCGTGATCGACGGGATGGCGGGCTCCGGCAAGACCGCGCTCGCCGTGCACGCCGCACACCGGCTGGCCGCGCGGTTCCCGGACGGGCAGCTGTACCTGGACCTGCGGGCGCACCGCGAGCCCGGCCCGCTGCGCCCGGCCACGGCACTGGCTCGCCTGCTTCGTGCCGCGGGTGTCACCGGGACCGCACCGTCCGATGTGGACGAATCCGCAGCATTGTGGCGTTCGTGGCTTGCCGGGCGGCGGGTGCTGCTGGTGCTGGACGACGCGGCAGGCGCGGCCCAGGTGGAGCCGCTGCTGCCGGGAGCGGCGGGGTGTGTGGTGCTGGTGACCACGCGCGGCCGCACCCTGGGGGTGCCCGGTGGGCGCTCGGTCAGCCTCGGTCCACTGTCCACCATGGACTCGCAGGCGCTGCTGGCGACGCTGACCTGCGGACGCAGTGCGGACGCGGATCCGGCGGCGGTGACCGAGGTGGTGCGCCGCTGCGGCGGGCTGCCTGCGGCGCTTCGTCAGACCGCGAACCGGCTCAACTCCCGTCCACTGTGGACTTTCGCACGGCTGGAGACGGATCCGCGCATCGAGCTGCCCGCACTGCTCGGCCCGTGCTGCGAACTGCTCACCAGTATCGAGCGCGTGGTGCTCGACGCGATCAGCTTGCACGGCGATGCGGAGGTCAGCGACACCCGCATTGCTGCCGCCTGCGGGCTGGAAACCGTTGCCGCACAACGGATTCTGACTCATCTGGTGGACCAGAACCTGCTGATCGAACCGGCTGGGGGGCGTTATCGGATGCACCGGCTGCTTCGCGAACACCTGCTTGCCGGCATCCGGCCATGGCCGGCCCGAACCAGAGTTGCGTGAACCACAGGAGGGGAACCGACATGAACACGATGACCGCCACCAGGCTGAGCCTGATCACGGACAACAGACCGGCGCTAGGACATGCCGGGATCGACGCGCTGCTGGCCTCGGCGGTCCGCGAGGTGGGGGTGATGTGCACCAGCGTGGGCGCGGGCCAGATCGGCAGGTTCCGCCGGGTGGACTATGAGAACCTGCGCCGCAGGGTACGTTACCGGGTGCTGTTCCCGGACTCGGCGCGGCTGTCCGGCATGCTATCCAACCTGGCCATGGCCGGAGCCGAGGTACGCACCGATGTCAAGGTACCGATCGAGGCGCTGGTGATCGACGGGCAGATCGCGGTGCTCCCCGCGGACCGCTCGGCCACCGGAAGCCGGGCCGGGGCCGTGGTGTTCCAACTACCCAGCGTGGTGACCGCGACGGTGGGCCTGTTCGAACGAATCTGGCCCGCCGCGGTGCCGCTGACGCCGACCGACCTGCCGGACGCGCGCGACACGATGCTCGCCGCGCGGGAGCGGGATCTGCTGACGCTGCTATGCGCCGGCGCCACCGACGAGTCGGCCGCCGCGCGGCTGGGGATCTCGGTGCGCACAGTGCGCCGGACCGTCGCCGACATCATGAACCGGCTCGGCGCGCGCAGCCGTTTCCAGGCCGGCGCCAAGGCGGCCGGCCGCGGCTGGCTGATGGAAACGGCGTGCTGATGGCCGCCCCGACCACCGGCCGCACGCTGCTGGTCACGAACCGGCCCGGCGCCTACCCGTCGATCAGTCACGCGCTCGCCGAAGCGTCCCCGGGCGCGGTGATCTCGATCGCGGGCGGCATCTATGCGGAAACCGTCGAGCTGGCCGGCGCGCAGGTGACGCTGGTTGCGGCGGACGGTGCGCAGGTGATCATTGACGGCAGCTCCACGGAGATTCCCGCGCTGCTGGCCCGCGATCAGTATTCGCGGACGCGAGCCGTTCGAGGTGAGCAGGTGCTCGATCTCGGCTGCCGAGCAGGGCGTAGTGGTGGACGGGGTGTCCGGACTGCTCGAGGACACCACAATCTCGGAGGTCACCGGCGACGGGATCATCGTCGGCATGGGCGCCGATCCGGTAATCCGCACCTGCACGGTATCCAGGTGCGGATTACGCGGGGTGTACGTATAGACGAGTTGCGCGGCCTGGTGGTGGATGACGTGCTGGCCGCCGCAACTCGCTGAGGATTATGCGAAACCCCGCGATGTGCGCATAGGGAAACTTTCGCTTGAGCCATTGAGAAATCTGGCGACACGCCGTGCTAGATGACAGACAACGGCTTCTCCGGGCGATAGAAAGGAGGTTGCC
>JBOHHE010000034.1:0-5248 GCA_050700355.1 Pseudonocardiaceae bacterium | reverse complement strand
CCACGATCAGCTGGTTCAAATAGGCCGTGCGGACCGGGTCCAGCCCGGAGTCCGGCTCGTCGAACAGCACGATCTCCGGATCGAGCACCAACGCCCTGGCCAACCCGGCCCGCTTGCGCATCCCACCAGTGCAGCGGCTGAATGTTTACAGCTCGCGGCCACCGCCTCCCAGTACCGGCTGAGCCATTCCCCCTCCTCGAACACCTCTTCCAGGGACACCGACCGCGCGGAGCATAACCACCCGAACACGAAAAATCCGCCACATCCACAGCTCCCGCCCGTAACGGCACAGCACGCAACGTGATGAGACCACCACGAACAACCGGCACACGGCTCCCACCCGCGCAACTCAGAGACCGGAGCCGCCACACTCGACCGGCTATCACCGATCGCGGCCCTGGCCAAAATCCCGCAAATCCCCCAACCGAGCTGATCAGCCTCCAGCTACGGGAACTGGGTCACCCGCCCTTGGCGGGCAGGGTTGAGCTGGCTGCCTGCGGTTCGATCCGCTGACCGCCGGGGGTTACGGTGAACCGCCAGGCGTCCACACCGGGCTCACCCATGTCGATCCACCATTGGTGAGCGGCTTCGATCTCGTCCCACAGCCGTCGGGGACCGGCTTGGCGCACCTCGAAGGTGTCGACGTCGGGGGAATAGCGCAGGGTCGCCCAGGACTCGGAGCGGGGATCGGCGAACCACAACACCCCAGCGTGGCGGCGGGTGGGTCGGTGAATCAGCGCGCAGTCGCTGACCCGCTGGCTGATCGCGAGCGCGGCACCGGCAACACCAGCCACGTCGTGAGCGTGCAGCCGCGTGGAGCCAAGCGTGCCACGGCTGGTGTCGATCGAGGCTGTGTAGGTCGATGGTGGCCGCTGACCACGCAGCCACATGAACGACAGGTCGCCGACGATGCCGCCCCGCGCACTGCCGTCACTGTCCACGGTGAACGACAGCAGCGCACCCGGGTAGTAGGCAGTCGCCCACGGGGTGAGCACCACACCACCCGGCCGGGTCTGCTGCACCCACGCATACGGCACCTCGGTGACAGCGGCGGTGGAGATGATCCGGTCATAGGGCGCCCGCGCAGAATGGCCGAGTGCCCCGTCACCTTCGATCACCGTCACGCCATCGAAGCCCGTGGCGGCCAGCGCTCGCCGGGCTTGGCCCGCCAGCTGGGAATCAACCTCAATTGTGGTCACGCGCTGCGCGCCCAGCCGGTGCGCCAGCAACGCCGCGTTGTAGCCGCTGCCGGTACCGATCTCCAGCACATTCATCCCGGTTCGGGCATCCAACGCGGCAAGCATGCGGGCAACGACACCGGGATGGCTGGCCGAGGAAGTGATGTGCCGCCCACGCTCACCGCGAGGTCGCCCATCGTCAACCTGAATCACCACGGCATCCCGGTCATAGACCCGATCAAACCATCCCTGCGGATCCTCGACGCGATGCAGCGGAATGAGGCCCCGATCGGCCGTGCGCCAGATGGTATCCGGTATGAACTGGTGACGCGGCACCACCAAGAACGACGTACGCCACGCCGGGATCAGCTCCCCACTGTCGGCCAGCTCGTCAACCAGACTCCGAAGCCGACCATCGGGATCAATCACTCGTCGTCCTCGTCCACTGGGTCTTGGCCTTGGTCCTCCGCGGCGTGCTTACCGGGCTCGGGCTTACTCGGCATCCAGCCGACATAACCATCACGTTTCATCATCTCATCGTCCTCGTCGTCCTGGTCATGTCTGCCCACAGCGCTCCTCCTCGACGATCTGAACGTCTTCACCGTACCAACAGTCAAGCCAGGAACAGGCCAATTCGACGGCTGCTTTATGTGGTGCGGGGTGGGTCAATGAGTTCGATGCCAATTGCGACGACGCCGAGGGCTTCACGTTCGGGCGGATAGATCTGGCGGATGTTCGCGAGCTGTTCATAGCGGGTGGCCAGCGGGTTGACCGAGGCGACGGACTCGTGGGCGAACATCTCGTCGAAGGTGGCGTAGCGCGCGACGCGGGTGACGCGGGTAAGGACCTCGTCGCCTTGACAGCGGAACCGGATTAGCGAGTCTTCTTTGATCTTCTTGCGGCTGGAGTCGTTGACTCGGATCTCGGTGGTCTTGCGGCCGGTGGCGATGAGGTCGAAGTAGCGTTTGTAGATGCCCATGTCGTGAGCGCGGACGACGGGGTCGGTGGGGCGTGTGGTCATGAGTCGGCCAAGTTCCTTGACGGTGAACGAGCGGAAGAAGTGCTTGGGGTCAGTCAGCAGCTCGCCGACCAGCCAGACCAGCGCGTTGACGTAATCATCGACGCTGCCGGGCCAGGCAGTGGTGTCGAGCATCCAGGGCTCGATGTCGGCGGGCAGGGCGTCCTTGCCCTGCCCGCGCAGCAGGGACTTGGATAGCTTGGCCCCGGTCGGGGCGAGCACCTGGGGGGTGAAGATCCGGATCGGCATGTGCGACGGTGGCGTGTCCAGGGCGCCCAGCGCGCCGTCGACGAGCTGGCAGCCGAAGGCCCAGTCACCGCCCTTCATCATCACGTGCAGCGTGCCGGGATCACGGCCAACCACGCGTTCCTTGACGAGGTTGCGATAGAGGGTGGCCAGGTCCAGGTAGGGCGCATCGTCTTCGGGGTCGATGTGTGCCTGGTAGGAGCCGTGGTCGAAGCAGACCGCAGTGAAGGTAGCGCCATCCTCGTCGAGATGGGCCAGCTTGGTGCGGTCGGCACGTTTCTCCGCCCAGCCGCAGTCCGGGCAGGGGATGCGGATGTGGACGACGCCGTGGGAGGGAGCCATCCACCAGCGGATGTCCTCGATCCGTTCCAAGGTGCGCAGGAATTCCGCCCGGAACCCGGGGCTGGCCTGCTGGTCGGTGTAGGTCTCCACCGTGTAGTCGGTGTCAGTGGCCTCGGACAGGGAATCGAAGAACGCCCGGTAATAGCCCTCGATCAGCTCGGCGATCTTGTCCTTGCCCAGGGCACCGTAGTAGGTCTGCTGGTAGGCGGTGTGCGTCTCCGGGTCCAGGATCACGTCGTAGGGTGCGTTGTCCAGCGCGCCGAACCGGACGCGGGTATCGATGGAGAACTCTCGGCGGGCGATCTTGGCCAGCAGGAACGCCGAGGTCTGCACCAGGTTCGTGCCCAGGTGCGGGGCGCCGTTGATCTGGGTGCCGACCACGAACTCGATCCGCGACGGCCGGGCGGCGAGGATACGGGGACGTAGGAGGTCGATGGAGCGCAGCAGTGCGTTGGCCAGGATGCTGTTCGGGGACAGCAGCAACGACGGTTTTCGGTTGCGGTTCAACTCTGGTCACGCTCCTCGGCTGGGTTTGGGCAGACGAAGGTTGGAGCAGATGAAGTCCAGGCGTGCCGCAGCCGAGTCCGGTGCGACGAACACCGGCTCGTAGCCAGCGTCGTAGTAGCCCTGCACGATCAGCTCGTGAACGCGGCGGATCTCCCGGTCCTTGGCCCAGACGATGTCGTCGGGATCCTCGAAGGTGTCCAGTGGGTCGAGCACGAAGATCGCGTCGTAGCGGTAAAGCCGGGTCGTTTCTTCGAGTTGCGGAGTAGGCCGCAGCCCGAAGAACCCCTCCCAGCCGTAGCCATCGGGGATGCCGCGGTTGTAGAACCTGATGCCGTGCTTGTGGGCGGTGTATTCGGCGATGAACGCCTCCAGCACGTCCAGCGAGTACTCGCGGCGGTCCTCCCGCCGCAGGTGCCGACCCAGGCGTTCGCGGTGCTTGCGGTAGATCTCCCGACCAGGCTCCTCGGCCATGCAGGGGATACCGGCGGCGTGGACCGCCTCGATCAGATCGTCCTTGCCCGAAGACGGGCCGCCGGTAACGACATAGCGGCGCGGGTCACCGGTCCACGCCGCTTCCAGGGCGGCGGCCAGCGCCGGGTTGGTGGTGGTCACGACAACTGTCCGTTCTCTTCGGGGGTGATCTCGGCGGTGGGGGATGCATGGTGGGCGAGGAAGCCCTGGACCCAGGTGTCGCCGAGACCGGTCTCGCCGCGCAGGGCGGCGGTGAACCGCTCGCGGTTGGCGCCCCCGGCGGCGGCCTCGGTCAACTTCGACGCCTGTACCAAGGTCAAGGTCGGCGTCCAGCCGGCCAAAGCGACCAGCTCGTCCACCGAGGACTCCCTCTCGGCGGCGAACGCGGTGGTGTAGCTGATCGCCTCGGCGCGGGCGGCGGCCCACCGCCAGGCGGCGGTCAGCGCAGTGGTGATGACGTCGAACCTGTCGGCCCGCAGGCTGATCAGTCGTTCGACCGCGAGCAGTTCAGCGCGGGCAGCGTAGATCGCCGACCAGAACCGGGACAACTGCTCCTCGTGCTCGGCGACCTCCCAAGCGAACGGGTCCGCCTGGACCGGCTGCCGTCCAGCGGCCAGGGCCAGCCGGGGCGCGATCATCGGGGAGCGGATGAACCGGTCCGCGTCGGCCAGCAATTCCCAGGCGATCTTCTCGATCAGCTTGGGCTCGACCCGCTTGCGGAAGTGGTGGACCTCGTGACCGGCCTGCTCGGCCGCCAAGTCGCGGCGAACCGTAAGGTTCTGGCCTGGTTGGGCTGGGGGAAGACCGAACAACGTCCGTGCCGCCGGGGCGTAGCGGGTGTCCGGGAACCGCGCCAGCAGTCCGCGCAGTGTGCCGTCCAGCGCCGTCATGCGGCTGGCCTCGTCGGCGGGGTCTACCGCCCTGGCAACGATCCCGCGCAGGTCAAGCAGGACCGTGTCCGCGCTGGCCGGAGTCACCGGCAACCCGCGCCGCAGCAGCCGCCGTAAGCCAGCGACCACCTCGTCCCCTGCTGGGCTTTTTCTGGGCATGTCCCCAGTCAAGCACAATGCCCAGAAAAAGACCAGCCGGGTCATGAACAACCATCGCGCGGTCCCCAACCGAGCTGATCAGCCTCCAGCTACGGGAACTGGGTCACCCGCCCTTGGCGGGGACGACTTGCAGGTAGATCGCGGTGACCACCAGGTTGATCAGGAAGACCAGGATGAAAGAGATCACGACCGTCTGGTTGACGGCCTGGCCGACGCCTTTGGGTCCCGGTGCCGGATTGAGCCCGCGGTAGGCGGCGACGATTCCGGCGGCCAGCCCGAACAATGCCGCCTTGATCTCGCTGACCACGATGTCGGAGACCTGCGCGATGGTGTTGAAGCTGGCGATGTAGGCGCCGGGGGTGCCGCCCTGCACAACAACGTTGAAGTAGTAGCCGCCCGCGACGCCGACCACGGTCGCGAGCCCATTGAGGACGAGC
>JBOHHE010000033.1:0-6631 GCA_050700355.1 Pseudonocardiaceae bacterium | reverse complement strand
GTCGTCGACGACTCGTTCAACACCGACAACAGCGAGACCAACGTCGACGCTTCCGATGACGACACTGTCGACACTGTGGTGGACAGCTCGTTCAACTCCGATGACGACGGAGCCGACCTCGACCTCGCGGAGGATGCGGAGCTGGTCGCCGAACCCGCAGCGTGAGCTGGGCTCGGTCAGCACCCGTGACATCGGTACGGGATATCCTGCCCCATGAACTGAGGCGGCAACCGGTTCCGGCGTGCTCCGCCACAACGGAGCGCGCCGGAACCGGTTGTTCGGGTTTCCCGCGAGCGGTGACGAGGAGGAGTTTTGACGCCATCGGCGCCGGTCAAGGCCGTAGATCTCGCACTCGCGACGATCGCCCGGTACGACCGATCGGACCTCGAAGCCCGGCTGCGGCAGACCCGGGCCCGGCTGCTCGACGAACGGGTTCGGGTACTAGTCGTCGGTGAGTTCAAGCAAGGCAAGAGTTTGCTGGTCAACGGGGTGGTGCGGGCGCCGGTGTGCCCGGTTCACGACGACATGGCCACCTCGGTGCCCACCATCGTTCGCTATGCCGAGACCTCGGTGGCCGCGCTGGTCCGCGTGCTCGATGTCGAAGGGGACGACGATCGAACCGAGCCGGCGACCGAGCGCCTCGAGATACCTGTGGAGAAGCTCGCCGAACACGTCGCGGAGAACGGTAACCCAGGAAACCGGGAGCGGTGGAGCTACGCTGAGGTAGGTCTGCCGCGTCGGGTCCTGGCGGGCGGGCTGGAGTTGGTGGACACCCCGGGAGTAGGGGGGCTGAACTCGGTGCACGGCGCCGCGACGATGGCCGTACTGCCCTCCGCGGATGCCGTCCTGTTGGTATCGGATGCCTCCCAGGAGTACACCAGACCGGAGATCGAGTTTCTCCGCCAGGCCGCCAAGGTGTGCCCCAACGTGGCGTGCGTGCTCACCAAGACCGATCTTTATCCGGAATGGCGGCGCATCGCGGACCTGGATCGGGCGCACCTGGCCGCGGTGAACATCGACGCGCAGCTGTTATCTGTCTCTTCCGCGCTGCGGGTGCAGGCGATCCGCGTCCAGGACGCCGATCTCGACGCCGAATCGGGTTTCCCGGAACTGATCACCTACCTACGGGAACGGGTCGTGGGACAGGCGGATCTGCTGGCGCGCCGCTCGACGGTGCACGATGTGCTGATGGTCACCGACCAGCTGGCGAACGGTCTGCGCGCCGAGAAGGCGGCCCAGCTGGACCCGGAGTCCGCCCAGAGAGTGATCAAGCAGCTGACCGAGGCCCAGCAGCGTTCCTCGGCGCTCAAGGAACGATCTGCGCGTTGGCAGCACACGCTCAACGACGGTGTCACCGATCTCAACGCTGATATCGACTTCGACCTGCGAGACCGGATGCGCGAAATCCTCCGGCAGGCTGAGGAGGAAGTGGACCGCGGCGGTGATCCACAGAAGACCTGGGATCAGCTCTCGGCCTGGGTCGAGCAGGAAGTGGCGTCGGCGGCATCGGCGAACCTGGTGTGGGCCACCCAGCGGGCCCGCTGGCTGGCCACCCGGGTCGCCGATCATTTCTCCGAGGACGAGAATCGGATCATGCCGAAACTGCGTACCGAGGTCACCGATGCGCTGAGCGCGGTTCGCGCCATGCAACTGCGGGAGGGCGAAACGTTCGGTATCGGGAAGAAGGCGCTGACCGGGCTGCGGGGCGGCTACATCGGTGTCCTGATGTTCGGCATGCTGGGAACCATCGTGGGGCTCTCGCTCATCAACCCCTTCTCGATAGGTGCCGGCCTGCTGCTGGGCGGCAAGACCATCACAGATGAGCGCCGCCGGATGACCAACCGAAGGCAGAGCGAGGCGAAGGCGGCGGTACGTCGCTACATCGACGACGTGATCTTCCAGGCGAGCAAGGAGTCCCGGGACATGCTCCGGCGGGTGCAGCGCGATTTGCGGGACCACTTCACCGCCCAAGCGGAGGAGATGAACCGTTCGCTGGGGGATTCGTTGCGGGCCGCCGAGGGATCGGTGAAGACCTCCAAGAGTGACCGGGAACATCGCCTCGTCGAGATCAAGTCCGAGCTGGAACGCCTGGAGACTTTGCAGCGCAAGGTCCGGACGCTGCTGCCCCAGGGACAGCCGGATCGGTCCGAGTCGGGGCAGCAGGTCCAGGTCCCGGCGGAGCCGAGGCTGTGACCGATCCGACTCGGGCGGGGGGACAACGCAGCCTTTCCATGACGGTCCGCGGAGTGCTTCGCAGGGCCGTGGACGTCTATCGCGACGAGCCGCAGACCGCCCAGTGGCTGGGTCACCAGCTGGACCGGCTTGATGAGCCCCTGCGCGTCGCGATCGCAGGCAAGGTCAAGGCCGGCAAATCCACACTGCTCAACGCGCTGGTCGGCGAGCAGATCGCGCCGACCGATGCGGGGGAGTGTACGCGGGTGGTCACCTGGTATCGGGACGGGCGCAGCCCCAAGATCGTGATGCATCCCAAGAAGGGTTCGCCCACGTCGCTACCGGTGAACCGGCGAGACGGCGCGCTGACCATCGATCTGCAGGGCACTCCCGCCGAGCAGCTGACCCGCCTCGTGGTGGACTGGCCCTCGCAGAGCCTGCGGACCGCGACATTGATCGACACCCCGGGAATCGCCTCGACGTCCATGGAGACCTCGCAGCGCACGCTCGCCTTCCTCACTCCGGAGGATGATTCTCCCGCTGAGGCCGACGCGGTGGTGTACCTGATGCGCCATCTGCACGCTACCGACGCCGAGTTTCTGGAGTCGTTTCGAGACCAGGGGGTGGGCCGGGCGAGCTCGGTGAACACCATCGCGGTGCTCTCGCGGGCCGACGAGATCGGTGGCGGCCGGGTGGACGCGATGTTCTCCGCGAAGACCATCGCGGCTCGCTATCGCCGGGATCCCACGTTGCGTGCGCTGTGTCAAGGTGTCGTCCCCGTGGCGGGACTGCTCGCGCAGACCGCCCGGACGCTTCGGCAGGCCGAGTTCGACGCGCTGACCGAGCTGTCCCGGATGCCGAGAGCGGAGCTCGACGCGTCGCTGCTGTCCGCGGACCGCTTCCTGTCCGCCACCCCCGCCGGTGTCGGGCTGCTGAGCCGCTTCGGCCTCTTCGGCCTCCGGCTTTCGATGACGCTTATCCGCCAAGGCACGGACACTCCGCTCGCGCTTTCCGAGGAACTCTTGCGCCGCAGCGGGCTGGACGAACTGCGGGAGGTGTTGAACACGCAGTTCACCGAGCGCCGGGACCTGCTCAAGGCTCGGTCCGCTCTGCTGGCGCTGGAGAGCGTGCTGCACGGCGACACACGGGCGGCGGTCGCGCCACTGGTCGCGGATGTGGAACGCATCCTCGCCGGTGCGCATGAGTTCGCCGAGTTGCGACTGTTGTCCGCGCTACGTTCGGGTGCGGTGGTGCTGCCGAAGACCGAGCTGTTGGAGGAAGCGGAACGGTTGCTCGGCGGGTACGGCGCCGCCCCGGCGGCGCGGCTGGGACTGCCCCCGGACTCCAGTCCGCATGAGCTGCGACCGGCTGTGCTGGACGCACTCGCGCGCTGGCGCAGACGAGCGGAAAATCCGCTCTCGGGCCGCGCGACGGTCGATGCCTGCCGGGTAGTGGTGCGCAGTTGTGAGGGGATGATGGCCGGACTCGCGGGGGGCTGAGCCGCTGGCTCACCCGTCGATCAGCGACCGCAGCCGGCCGAACAGCTCACCCCGACTGGCGACGCCAAGGCGCTGACGAATCCTGGCCACGTGGTGCTCGACGGTTTTGGCCGAGATGAACAGCCGCTCCCCGATCTGCTTGTAGGTCAGGCCCGTGAGGATGAGCTGGCCCACCTCGAGTTCCCGCTCGCTGAGGATCGAGCGAGCCTCGGCGTCCGCTCGCCCGGTGTTCGACACCTGCGCAGCCAGTGGTTGGGTGGGCGCCTCATCAGCTGCGGGTTCTACCGCATGCTCGTTGCCGCGATCACTGTCGTCAAGCTCCTCGCCCGAGGTCCGGGTGCTGTCCAGGCCGGCGGGCAGACCGTTGTACAGGGCTCGGGCGCAGGTGAGCAGCGACGCCATCGCTCGACGATCGGTGGTCCGCGTCGCGGCCTGACCCGCGAGTCGGGCGGCCTCCCATGCCAGACCGACCCCGTGCAGACCCCGCGCCGCGATCTGCACGGCCTCCGGGTCGATCTCGCCGGACACGACCTGGCGCCAGCTGCTCGCCGCTGCCGCCAGCACGGCGCCGTAGGGACTGCTCGCCGCGGCGTCGGCCAGCGCGGCCGCGTGGCGTGTGGTTTCCGAAAGGCGCTGGGCCGGCGGGAGGTGTTCGGCGACGATGGCGGCGTGCAGTTCGTACCAGTGCAGCGGCGCCGCCCACAGCGCCGGGTTGCCCAGCTGCTCGAGCAGCTTCTCGGCCTCCTTGAGGTGCGGAGTGACCCACTCCCGTTCCCGTAGCGCGGTGGCGGCGACGGCGAGCTCGCCCAGCGGCTGCAGCGCGTAGAGATCGATCGGATGCCGCACGAGGGCGGAGCGGGCCTTTCGCCACGCCGAGCCCAGCGCCGCTGGATCATTCTCCCGGCGAGCCAGGCCCACCGCCAGGGCAGCCGCAATCAGTTCGTCGCGCAGCTCGGTCGGGTGGCTCTGGCGGGCCGCCCGATCGAGCGCCCGGTGCGCCACGTCCAGCTTGCCGCGAACCATCGCCGTCCAGCCGTGCAACAACAGGTGCCGACGATGAGCGGGCAGGCCACCGAGCTTGGCGGCGACGGCGCGCCGCAGCGTCGCGTCGGCGACGGCCAGCTCCCCGCACTGCAGCGCGACCACCGCGGTCAGCGCCGCGGGCGTGTCCGGCAGCAGCACGGTCTGACCCGCAGGCTCCAGCAGCGTCGCTGCCCTGGCAAGCTGAGAAAGCGCCGCGCTGGACGTCCCGGTGACGGTGGCGAGCATCCCGCGCGCCATCAGCATCTCCGCGCCGGCCAGCAGACCGGATGCCCCGGCGCTGCCGGTATCCGCCGCTTCGAGGACCGCCCGGGCTTGCTCCAGCGCGCCCGTCCCGAGTAACCCTGGCACCGCCAGCAAGGGTCCACCCGCGCCGTCGGCGGGCAGGCTGCGGTACAGCTCCGCGCTGCGAGCCGGTAGACCCCGATGGGCCAGGACTGCGGCAACGACCGAGATTCCCCGCTCCCGGTCGGGCGCGTCCGGATCCGAAACGACCTGATCTGCCAATCGCAGCGCCTGATCGAGGTCACCGACCAGCGCCACGGCCTGAGCTCGGCGGGCCGCCAGTGGCTTCGGCGAGGCCCCCGCGTCGACGGTTCCGGCGAAGAGTTCGGCGGCGAGCGCCGGGGAATGCGCCAGCGCCTCGTCTCCGGCGCGCTCCAGGACGGCAGCCACCCGGCGGCCGCTCGCGCCGGTGCCCAGCAGCTGTCGCCCGGCGGCGAGCACGGAGCCACCTCGGTCCAGCTGGATTCCGGCGAGCCGACGCTGCATCTCGCGGCTGCGCAGCACCGGGATCAGGCGCAGCACGATGTTGCGGATGAAGGGGATCAGCTCACCGCCTTCGGTGAGCAGGCCCGTCGCCAGCGCCGCTTCCACCGTGTCGGTCAGGGCAGCCGGGTCGATGTCGAGCAGCAGGCCCAGCACCTCGGCATCCAACGCCGCACCGACGGCCATCGCCTGCAGCAGCGCGTAGATGTCGGGGTCGAGTGCCTCCAGCTGATAGCGCAGCCGTTCGGCCAGCCCGGCGGAGACGTTCACCCGCTCAGGGCGCCGGAACTGCTCAGGGCGCCGGGGATCGAACCTGCCGGTGTCCTGAAGTGCCTGGGTGACGACGTCGACGAGGGAGGCGAGCCCGCCGGTCTGCTCATGCACCAGATCAACCAGGGCGTCTGGGCACGCACAACCGACCCGCGCGGCGATCCGAGCCTCGACGGCACTGCGTCCCAGATGCCCCACGACCACCGGGGACCGACGGCGGGCCAGGCTCCCCCCGAGCGCCGAGAGCGCTCGGGAGCGGGGCCACGGCCGGTAGGCGACGACAAGCCGGACGCCGTCCCCCTCGGCGAATGTGCGCAATCCCTCAAGCAGCGCCGGGTCGAGCTGGTGCGCATCGTCCACCAGCACTGGCTCGTTCGGGTCGACCAGGTCGAGCCGTAGGCCGGCCGAGGAACTGCCGCGTACCACCGCGGCGCCGGCCTTCTCGTACTCGCGCGCCACCGCGTCGAGGAGCGCCGATTTCCCGGTGCCTCCCGGACCGACCACGGCAGCGGTGAGGGGAGCCTGCGGAGCGGCGGCGATCTGACGGAAGATCCAGGCTGCGGTCGGTGTGTCGGGGATCGGGTGTTCGGGTGTTGCGGATCTCGGACGAGCCATATGTCCCCTCTCGGCGAGGCTGCTCTCGCAGTACCAACGGTTCGATCGGTACCCGGTTGTGTCACGTTACGCCGAGGATGGTCGTGCGCCGCCTACTTGACCCGCGAACCACGCGGGGTCGTCCGATTCCCCTCGCGTCGTCCGGCCGGGGAGGAGGTCCGTTCGTCGTAACCGGCTGGTTCGGACGCCCCACGCAGGGAAGTTCCCAACCCGAATCTGACAATCAGATCGGATGTCCGCACCCCTGACCCGTGAGTGGCATAACG
>JBOHHE010000032.1:0-7540 GCA_050700355.1 Pseudonocardiaceae bacterium | reverse complement strand
GTGCTATAGCACCGAATGCCACTCACGGGTGTTTACACCAGCCGGTGATCGGAGTAGCACCACCGCCAGTCCTCCCCCGGCTCGGCCGAGCGCATCACCGGATGGTCGCTGCGGAAGTAGTGTGCGGTGGCATGCCGGTACGGGCTGGAATCGCAACAGGCCACGTGCCCGCAGCTCAGGCAGATCCGTAGATGCGCCCAGCCCGACTGGCCCATCCGCACGCAGTCCTCACAGTGAGTCGGGTCCTCCGGTTCGGGGACGGAATCGGGTAGCTGCTTCACGTGTTCACAGGTCACTTTGAGCTACCTCCATTGCCGGATGGGGTACATCCTTGCCTACGTGGAAGGTATGTCGCTGATCCTGCTTGTTTTGGGCGCACTGGCGGTGACCGCGCTGAGCCGGCGCTACGGGTTACCCGCCCCGCTGGCGCTGGTCGTCGCCGGATTGGGCGTCTCCATGATTCCCGGTATTCCGGACTTGGAGCTCGACCCGGATCTGGTGCTCTTCGCGATCCTGCCGCCGCTGCTGTACTCCGCGGCGCTGGACAGTTCGTCGATCCGGATCAAGGCGAACATCCGGTCGATCGGGCTGCTCGCCGTCGGGCTGGTGCTGTTCACCACCGGCTGCGTCGGGCTGGTCGCCTGGTGGCTGATGCCCGGCCTGCCGCTGCCCGCCGCTCTGGTGCTCGGCGCGGTGGTGGCCCCGCCGGACGCCGTCGCGGCGATAGCGATCGGGCGGCGCCTGGGGCTGCCGCGTCGGATGATGACCGTGCTGGAGGGTGAGAGCCTGTTCAACGACGCGACGGCGCTGACTGCCGTGCGGGTCGGGGTGGCGGCACTGGGCACCGGCTTCTCGGTGTGGAGCGGGCTGAGCGAGCTGCTGCTCGCCGGAGCCGGTGGGGTGCTGCTGGGTGCGGTACTCGGGCGGATGGTGCACCAGGTGCGGCTGCGGCTGGGCGACGCGCGGCTGGAGAGCGCGCTGGGCCTGGTCGTGCCGTTCGCCGCTTACGCCATGGCCGAGCAGGTGCACCTGTCCGGCGTGGTGGCGGTGGTGGTGACCGGCCTGTACCTCGGTCACCATGCACCCGCGGCGAGCTACGCCACCCGGTTGCAGGACGGCGCGGTCTGGCGAGCCGCCGACACCGTGCTCGAAGCGTTCGTGTTCGCCCTGATCGGACTGCAACTACCCGTTGTGCTGGGCCGCGTCCAGGGTGAGCTCGGCCCATTGCTGATCGCCGCCGCAGGAGTACTCGCGACAGTCGTGCTGGCCAGGGTGGTGTGGGTGTTCCCGGCCGTCTACCTGCCTCGGGTGCTGGTGCCCCGGCTCAGGGCCCGGGACCCGGCACCACGATGGCCGGTGCCCACGGTGGTCTCCTGGGCCGGAATGCGGGGGGTGGTCACCCTCGCCGCCGCGTTCTCGCTTCCGCAATTCGTGGACGGCGTCCCCTTTCCGGGCCGTTCCGAGATCATCTTTCTGGCATTCTTCGTCACCATCGCCACCCTGCTGCTGCACGGCCTCACGCTGCCCTGGGTAATCCGCCGCCTCGGGGTACAGGGCACCGAGTCCTACGACGACGTGCTGGCCGAGGCGGGCGCCATCCACGCCGCCACGCAGGCCGCGCTGGCGCGCCTCGACGAGCTGGCCGATACCGCGCCCGACGATGTCATCGACCGGCTGCGTGCCTCCGCCGAGCACCGCAGCCACCGGGTCTGGGAGCGCCTCGGCCGCCCCGAGACCGAACACGGTGAACCCCCCACCATCGTCCATCGCCGACTGCGCCTGGAGATGCTGACCGCCGAACGCGCCACTCTGGTGGCTCTACGAGACGAGGGCCGCATCGACGACGAGGTCCTCTCCCGCGCCGTACACGACCTGGACCTGGAAGAAGCCCTCCTCGACCGTTAAACGGGCACGAGCACACGATGGCGTCATAGGGGTTCCTCAACAAGCCACCCGGCGCTCCTCATGGCCCTCTCGGCGTCGAGAGGAGTGGACGCGGGCTACGGTGCGGCTGTCCGTCCTCCGGTGCCGCTCCCACTGGCCCCATAGAGTGAGAGGAGTGTGACGGAACGGACACGACAGCAAGCGAGCGACGCGCACATCCGTGCCCTGGAGGATGGATTGTGACCGAAGAGGGCGAACTGATCGCTGGACGTTACCGGCTGGTCTCGCAGGTGGGCATCGGAGCGATGGGCGTGGTCTGGCAGGCGCGCGACGACCTCCTTGGCCGCACCGTCGCGATCAAGCAGCTCCTGCTGCGCTCCGGCATGAGCGAGATCGAGGCCGATGAGGCCAACCGCCGGGCGATGCGGGAGGGGCGCATCGCCGCACGACTGCACCATCCGCATGCGATCACCGTCTACGACGTGGCCGAGCACGAGGGCAAGCCGTGCCTAATCATGGAATATCTGCCTTCCGAGAGCCTGGCCACCGTGCTGGCGATCCGCGGACCGCTGCCCGCCGAGGAGGTGGCGAGAATCGGCAGCCAGATCGCCTCGGCGTTGACCGCCGCCCATGAGGCGGGAATCGTGCACCGCGACATCAAGCCGGCCAACGTACTCCTCGCCGCAGACGGCACCGCCAAGATCACTGACTTCGGCATCTCCCGGGCAGTCGGTGACGGCACGCTGACCGGCACCGGGATCATGGCAGGCACCCCTGCCTACCTCGCCCCGGAAATCGCCCAGGGCCACGGCGTCGGCTTCCCCTCGGACGTCTTCTCGCTGGGCTCCACCCTCTACACCGCAGTCGAAGGAGTGCCACCCTTCGGGCTCGACGAGAACGCCCTGGCCCTGCTCTACCGGATCGCTACCAGCGAGATCACTCCGCCGAAGCAGTCCGGTCCGCTCACCCCCGTGCTGGCCCGGATCCTTGACCGTGATGTGTCTCAGCGTCCCACCATGCAGCAGGCCCAGGAAGCGCTCGCCGAGGTCGCTGAGATCGCGGACCTCCGTCCACTACTGTCCGCTCCCGCACCCATTCCCGCTCCCGCACCCATTCCCGCGCCCACACCCACGTCCGCGCCTACTCCCCCACCCGCATCGGCGCCAGATGCATATCCTCGAGCGGCGCTGCCGGAAACCAGCTCATCCACCAAAACGCACGCCACAACCGCACCTCCACCACCGGTGAACGGCGTCAAGTCGCCACCTTGGCGCTCTGCTATCGCCGTTGTCGTGGTCTCATTGATAGCCATCGGGGTTCTTCTCGGGGCCACTCTGCTCAATGAGCAGAATCCCACCGCAGACCCCATTCCCGGCCCACCGAGCACGACTCAAGATACCGCACCGAGCCAGCCGGCTCCGCCGCCCTCATCCACAATAGACAGCACAGTTGAGCCCACCCCCACTCCCATTCCCACTCTGACACCGAGTCCGCCACCACCGAGTTCGCCGGCAAACGATGCCGCTCCACCGGACACACCGGAGCAATTGCAGGCCGCAGTATCGGACTATTACGCTTTGATGCCTGGGAATCTGGACGCGGGGTGGGCTCGACTGACCGCCGATTATCAACGCAACCACGCCGGAGGCCGGAGCGGGTACCAAGCCTTCTGGAATCCTATAGAACGCGTCGAAGTTTCCAACATTTCCACCACTCCGCCGAACAGGGTGGCCGCCACGATCACCTACTTCTATCGAGATGGCCGTGTCATCGTGGAGCAGACCAGCTTCGGGCTGGTCGCCGAGGACGGCCTGTGGAAGATCGGCAGCTCCAGCGTGAACAGCAGCCGGACCACACAGGGCTGAAACCGACCTCACGTCCCAGCCGGACGCAATCGCCGTGCACGAGGCGCGAGCGGGAGGAGCAGTGGGAAGTGAAGGTGAAGACGTTGGTCCGCGGCTCAGATTCGGAACCAGTTGAGGACCGTATGCTCCAGCTTCCCGGGTTCACAGGAGTCCACTTCGGATAGTAACTGGCGTGCCCTTTCCTGGGTCGGTATCAGCTCGCCCGCAACCGTGCCGAGTTCCTGGGCGGAGACCTCGACCGGCAACAGCTCGTCGATATCCAACACGGTGGAACGCCGGGCATGCAGCAGCCGCCCATACAGCGCGGCATAGGTCTGCGGCTGATAATCCATGCCGGGCCGCGCCTCTGGTAATCCGTGTGCCTCGCCGGCCCGCTGGATTTCCTGCCACAGTTCGTTGAGCAGCCGGACCGAGGCGTTGGCCCGTTCCTGCTCGTGACGGGGCTGGCGCAGCTCCTGCTCCCGGCAACGCTGGATGCCTCGCCGCACGGTCACCGACGGCACCGGCACGAAGAACTCGGTCGCCTCCGCGCGGAGCAGGTCCTCGGCTCGATCGTCGCGCGGCTGGACAAGTTCCACGAAACGGTGGCCCACCAGCGGCGCCTCACCGATCAGCAGATCGGTGGACTCGGGGTGGTTCAGGTGCCAGCCCAGCACGGCATCGCGTACCCACAACCCGGCCGCCCAGCGGATCGCCGGATGCGTCACTCCGTCCACCTCGGGATAGTGGGTCGCCGCCGGGTGGGTCTCGAAGACGCGCCGCGCCACATCCCAGCGCATCAGGTGCACCGCCCGGCCGCGCTGCCGGGCGATCAGGGCGAGCTGCTGGATCAACAGAGACTTACCGACCCCGGGCGGTCCCACGAAGAACACGCAACGGCATTCGGCCGCGACACGGCCAAACTCCTGCCCGATTACGGAGTCAGGCCCGAGTAACAGGGTCACGCGCACTGCTCCCATCATGCATCGCTCTGTTGTAGTCGACCAGACACGCGATCCAGCCGTTCAATTTCAGTGGTGTTCGGTCACGGGGTACTGGTGTAGAAGGTGATTTCCGGATCGATCTCCGACGCCGAGTCGCCGTATACTTCCACCGTGAATCGACGATCGGGGAACTGCACCACGAGCAGGCCCTCCAGCAGCGGGCCACCGAACGGGCCAGCGCGGGTAGGTACCGCTCGTCTCCGTAGGGGATCTCCTCAATCCCGGTGAAAAGGCCGACGATGTTGAACAGGTTCGCCTTCGCCTCGGTGTTGGGGATGTCACCGTGAAAGTAATCGTACCAGTGGTCGACGTTGTTCTTCTGATCGGCTAGATTGCCATCGTCGTCACCATTCTTGACGACCACCACACAGCCCCGGTACTCGACGAAATTCGGGCAGTACAGCCATTGCGCGGCGATAGTGAAGCGTAATCCTCGATCCAGGCTCAGATAGTCGAGCGGGGTGAAATCCTCGCCGTCCGGCTCGAATCCCGCGCGCCACTCCACCACGAAGTGGGGGGCCTCACGGTCCCGGCTGAATTCGACCTCGCTCGTCATGGGATCTCCTCCGACGTTGCAGGGCGCGCCATCCGGTTCTCCCTGACGAAGACGCCGAGCGCGGCCAGTTCTTCGACGACCGAGGCCAGTGCCGTCCGGGCGGCGTCGGCCACCTCGCTGTACGCGGCGCCGAAAGCCGCACCCTCCTCGTCACCGCCCCACACCGACGCATTTCCCGCCAGAGGCCCCGCGTCAAGGCCGGAGCCGACCGCAGCCATCTCACCGCCCGACTGATGCAGTGATGCCGGGCTGACGGAGAACCCGCTTTCCATGGCACCCTCCGCGGTTCGTTCGATCCTGGAACGACTCCATCGACGGCTCGTTATCCTATGCGGACCGGTGATCAAACAGAGTCGATGCGTTCGTCGTGCTGCACCGAGGAGCCAGGGAGTCGCCATGTCGGAGCCTTTCGAGCGCCACTCAGGACAGCTGGCCGCAGACGTCATCGGAACGGGAGAGGCGGCGAACGGCCTCATCCGGACCGTCGTCGGCGCGGACGGTCGCGTGTCGGTGCTGAGCCTCGCACCCGAACTGCGCCGGCCCGGACTTCGAGCGCGCCCTCGACCACGTGGCCACCGACATCGCCCGGACGAAACGCCGCCTGGAGCGCTAGAGCTCCGCCACAGGTTTCCGGTGCTGCTGTCAGTGTCCTTATCAACGGCAAGAGAAGTCGGTCATCCGTGCGGTTGACCCGAGGCGGAGGCCGTCCTAGCGTGACTGATGACCGGATACGAAATCTGGTCATCAGTCACGGAGGAGCTCGTGAGCCAGAACCGTCAGACCCGCATCCTGGACGCGGCAGGGGAGCTGCTGCTCACCTTGGGCTATCGCAAGGTGACCATCGAGGATGTCGCGCGCCGGGCGGGCGTCGGCAAGGGCACGGTCTACCTGCACTGGGCGAGCAAGCTGGAACTGTTCGCGACCGTGCTCATCCGGGACGGGGCCGCCATCACCGCCGCGCAGCTCGCGGCGCTGCGCGCCGATCCGGCGGAAATCCGGTTACACCGCACGGTGCGCAGCCTGTTCCTACTGGTCATGCGCCGCCCGCTGGCCCGGGCATTCTACACCGGCGACACCGAGGTGCTCGGCGCGCTCGGCACCGACACGAAGATCGGCCTGCAGGTCGCGGCGGACAAGGCCACGATGATGCCGCGCTACCTCGCCGTGCTGCACAGGTACGGCCTGGTGGCCGACGATCCAGCCACCGACTCCAGCCTGGTGTATCGGCTCTCCGCCGTGACCACCGGCTTCTTCCTGCTCGAACGGCTGCTTCCGGCGACGGTTGACGTCGATCTCGAAGAGAAGGCTGACGCGCTGGCAACGATGGTTCAACGAGGTTTCGAGCCGGTCACCGAACCCACCGCTGCGGCGCTGGATGCCGCGGCCCCGATCGTGATCGACCTGTACGAGCAACTGCTCACCGATCTCACCCGCAACCTGCCCTAGGGGGCCACACCATGAGTACCGCCCTTCCCACCGATGTCGCACCTACCTGCGAGGACGAGCAGGTCCTGCTCGAGTGGCTGCGCACGATGCGTGAGCAGCACCCGATCTGGCAAGATCGCTATGGAATCTGGCACGTGTTCCGGCACAGCGACGTCGAGGCCATCATCCGGGACCCCGCCACCTTCTCCTCCGACACCTCCCGTCTCGTCCCCTCGGGCGCCTCGGTCAAGCGGGGCATGCTGACCCAGATCGACCCGCCGGAGCACCGCGCCCTGCGCCGCCTGGTCAGCGCCGCGTTCACGCCCCGCACCGTCGCCGCCCTCGAACCCCGCATCCGGGCCGTGACCGGTGAACTCCTCAATGCCACGGGCGAGCGGTTCGACCTCGTCGACGCGCTGGCGTTCCCCCTGCCGGTGATCGTCATCGCCGAACTGCTGGGCCTGCCGACCGAAGATCGCGAGCTGTTCCGCACCTGGGCCGACGGGCTGTTCTCGATGCAGGTCGACGACCCGAAAGACCCCGAGCTCGGGGCCAAGATCGCCGCGGCGATGGCCGACATCACCACCTACCTCACCGAGCACTGCCGCGACCGCCGGGCAGCTCCGCGCGAGGATCTCATCTCCGCGCTGGTCACCGCCGAGATCGACGGCCGGCGCCTCGATGACGAGGAAGCGGCGAACTTCTCGCTGCTGTTGCTGCTCGCCGGGCACATCACCACGACGCTGCTGCTCGGCAACGCGGTACGCACCTTCGACGAGCACCCCGGCGTCTGGGACGAGCTACGCACCGACCCTAGCCTCATCCCG
>JBOHHE010000031.1:0-5160 GCA_050700355.1 Pseudonocardiaceae bacterium | reverse complement strand
GGCGCACGCCGAGCCCGATCGTTTCGACATCCGCCGTGGCCTTGGTGGTGGCGCACAGCTGGCCTTCGGGCACGGCATCCATTTCTGCCTGGGTGCCCCTCTGGCGCGGCTGGAAGCCCGGGTGGCGCTGGAGGAACTCACCGGGCGCTACCGCGCCCTGCCCGTCGACCACGAGGCCATCGCGCGCACCGGCGGGCTGCGGCCCTATCGGAAGGGCATCCTCGGCACCCGGAACCTGCCCGTGCGCCCCGTCGCAGCCGGATAGCAACCGAAACTGTCGGTGCCCACGGGGATAGTGCGGGTACTCGTTGGACGCCGAAAGGGAAGATCATGTGCTGGAAGTGCGATCATCCTGGCGCCACCTACCAGGACCAGCTCGATCACATGCGTGGGTTGATGGTCCGACACGGTTGGGCGGTGCAGGGTGTGGAAGGTGACCGGATCCATCCGCCCTATGCGTACACGCTGGGCCTGACCGAGTGCGGCCTGCCCGAACTCGTGGTCACGGGCATGGCTTTGCCGCGGGCCACCGCGCTGCTGAACAGCGTCGCGGAGCACGTGGTGCACGCCGAGCCACCCGTAGCCGGGAAGCGGATTCCGCTGATCGGCGGCCTGCTCGTCGAGATCGTCGAGCTGGCCCATCCCGATGCGCACCTGGATACGGCGATGGCGCTGTTCGGCCGGGAGTTGCGCGCGCTGCAACTGGTCTGGGCCGACGACCGTGGTCACTGGCCGTGGGAGCGCGGGTTCCGAGGCAGACGGGGAGGTCAACCGGTGCTCGGGCCACGAAGCAGCGCGGCGTGATAGGCGAGGCACCACCACCGAGATCCGTAATGCGGCTGTTTTGTCGGTGCTCGTCGCTAGCTTCCGCAGCATGCCTTCGAGTCTGCACGAAACACTGGTCGAGATGTTTCGGCACAGGCCGTCGCTAGCTGTGGAACTGCTGGCGGGAGCGCTCGGAATAGACCTGCCCGCGCACGAGCGGGCGCGGGTCGATCCCGGAGAGTTCACCGACGTGGTCCCCACCGAGTACCGAGCCGACGCGGTCGTGGTGCTGACCGCTGCGGAGATAGCGGTGCTGGCGGTGGTGGTCGAGGTGCAGCTGGGGCGCGACGGGGTCAAACGCTGGAGTTGGCCGGTGTATCTGGCGACGTTACGGGCCCGGTTGCGGTGCCCGACGGTGCTGCTCGTGGTGTGCGTCGAGGTCGCAACGGCGGCGTGGTGTGCCGCCCCGATTGAGCTCGGGCATCCCGGCTGGATGCTCACCCCGCTGGTGTTGGGGCCGGACCGGGTCCCGGTGGTGACCGGGGCGGCCGACGCTGGCCTCATCCCGGAGCTCGCGGTGCTGTCCGCAATGGCCCACGGCGGCCGTCCGGATCAGAGCGGGGTACTGAATGCGCTGCTCAGCGCGCTTGCGGCGGTCGATGAGCAGCATGCCGCCCTGTATTCTGACGTTGTTCTCGCTGCGCTGCCGGTGGCGGCGCGACGCTACCTGGAGGCACTCATGATCAGCCCGACATTCGAGTACCAGAGCGAGTTCGTGCGCCGTTATGTCTTTCAGGGCCGAGTGGAAGGCCGAGCGGAGGGTGAGGCGAAAGCCGTGCTGGCGGTGCTCGACGCGCGCGGCATCGACGTCCCCCAGGATGTCCATACCCGCATCACCGGGTGCTCTGATCTTGACCAGCTCGATACGTGGGTACGCCGGGCGGCTACCGCCGAATCGGTCAAGGACCTTTTCGACTGACGGCCTTGGTGGTCTGCCAGGGTTGCAGTCGAAGCGGGGTCCGGGCCGGCCAAAAGGCCAGCGGTTGCCGTAGACGATGCTCCGGGTCCCAGGCCCCTACTCACCTTGCTCTTCATGTTGCTCTCCGGACGCCTCACGCTCGCGTCCCCTTCGACGAACGGCGCGAGCGCCGGTAGGTCCAGCGACCCGAGATCAGCTGCGGCCCCGTCACATCCCGGGGGTGTTCATGAGGTGAGGGCCGACTGGCTGCTGGGAGCCGTGATGCGAGGGGCGCTCGACAACGCCACCCGGCGACGTCCACCGGTGCCGGGCGGGGTGTGTGCCGCCGCGTTCATCGCTTGTGCTCACCGGCCAGGATCGCCTGTGCCAAGGTCCGTGCCTCGGCCTGGATCAGGCGTACCCCGAGCCTGGGATCGGCATGGGGGTGCAGCACCCATGCCCCGGTGCTTTCGTGCACGGCCACTAGTGAGCACACTGCGCCGTCGTCGGTGCGGTGGCCCTCGACGACGGTCCGGCTGAGCTCGTCCTTGAGCTGCATGATCGGTTTGTCCGGCTGGTCGTCTGTCATGATCTCCGCCTCTGGCTGGGTGTCGCTCTGGTGCGACGTCGTTTCAGTGAGGTGTTCAATTCCGGGGATCACTGTGTTACTCAGTTCCCTCGGTGGATGCCAGCCGGGCCGTGCACAACGGGGGAACGCGCGGCCCGACCGGCCGCACCCGGACGCAGGGCCACTTCCCAACACCGCGTCCGGGCGACTCGACGCCGGCCAGTGCCGACGCCTGCACCCACGGTAGGACATGAGATATCTGATGACAATATCTGATAAAAATATTTTTAGAAGGGTAGGTTTCGATCATGGCAGTCGGTCCTACGGTGCAAGCGCGTGTCCTCGGCATCGAGCTGGCCCGCCTGCGCAACGACGCGAAGATCAGACAGCGAGAAGCGGCGGCAGTCGTCGAGCTCTCGCAAGGGAAGATCGCCTCGATCGAGGCGGGCCGGGGTGCCATCAAGAGAGGTGACCTGATCCTGCTGCTGCAGCATTACGGAGCTGATCAGGAGACGATCGACAGGCTCGACGAGCTGCGCCTGGGAGCTGGCACGCGGGGATGGTGGAGCGTCTACAAGCTCCCTGACCAGCTGGACCTCTACGTCGGCCTGGAGGCCAGCGCGGTCTCGGTGCGCTCGCTGGCCCTGAAGGTGATCCCGGGCCTGCTCCAGACCGAGGAGTACGCACGGAAACTGCACTCGCTCAGGGGCCGTCTCACTCCGGAAGAAGTGGATCAACGGGTAGTTGTCCGCATGCAGCGCCAGCAGCGCCTCACGGGCTCATCCCCGCTTCAGCTGTCCGTGGTCCTGGACGAGGCCGCGCTGCTCCGCTGCGCGCGAGAGACATCCGTCGCGGCAGGCCAGCTCCAGCAATTGCTCGAACGTGCCCAGCTCCCCAACGTCGAGGTGCGGGTGATCCCGTTCGACACCGGACTGCACGTCGGCACGGCCGGGGCATACAGCCTGCTCAGCTTCCCCGGCGGAGTACTGCCTGATGTGGCCAATCAGGAGTACGTCGCGGGCGGCCACGTCATCGATGATCAAACGTCTGTCGCGGAGCTGGCTACCATCTTCGGCATGCTCCGTGGGCAGGCCCTTAATCACGACGAGAGCCTGACTTTGATCGCGGAGCTGGCCGAGAACATCAAGTGAGTTGCGAAAGAGGAGTAGATGGCAAGCGATCTGGCCTCCGCTCCATGGCGGAAGTCGGCCCGTAGTAATGACCTGAATGAATGCGTCGAGGTCGCCGACCTCTCTGACGGTGGCCGCGCGGTGCGGGACAGCAAGGACCCAGCCGGGCCCGCGCTGAGATTCACCCCCGGCGAGTGGGCCGCGTTCGCCGCCGGGGTCCGCGCTGGCGAGTTCGGCTGACCGACCCAGCCTCAGTGCTCCGGACACCGGTCGTCCGGGGCACTGAGGTCCCAGGGATCTGCTGTACCCGCCGGGATGGTCCTGACCGGCCGGTGACCCAGGGTGCGGCAGAATGACACGTCCCTCTCTCGGGATCACGCGCGAAGGCAACACCCGTGAGCGAAGGTCTGCCTCCGGTGATCGACATCAGCGTGGCACATACGGCGCCGGTCTGGAACTACTGGCTGGGTGGCAAGGACAACTACCCGGTCGATCGCGAGGGCGGTGAACAGATCAATGCCCTCAACCCCTAACGGAAGGATCAAGCCGACACACCGAACCCAGACGCGAAGATCTGACCCTTTATTTTAACGGAGTCGTCGTCAACCGCACATGCAGCACTTCATTGGTAGGCCGTTGGCGACCAACGGCCTACCAATGAAGTATCGGACAGGTCAATGAGAACTGACGAACGCGGAGGGGTCTGTCCAAGAGTACGTGGGCCCCTCACCGTTGTTAGCGACGAAGTTATCGGGGTGTGCAGGGTATGTATAACCAGGGCCGGGCACACCTGAGCAACTCTTGGAATAGTGCGGCGCCTTATTAATGCCAGAACCATCGTAGAAGTTGCGCATCTCCCAATGTAAGTGCGTATTATTCACACCCCTGTAGGTCTGCCTATGCAAACCATTGGAGATTGTCTGCCCTTTTTGCACGACGGTCTCGACTGAAACCGTAATCAAGTTCTTCTGAATGTGGCCATACATAGACCAAATTTTGCCGCCGCCAGCTAGCTGATGCTCAATGATTATTACCGAACCGGGATACTTATAATCCGCCGGACTAACGCAAACGACCTTCCCGTCTGCGACTGCTCGAATGGGTGTTCCCGAGGAAGTAAACCAGTCTTCTCCAGCATACCATAGCTCACGAAAATTTATACCATAGCATTTACTTGTCTCCCTAAGAGAAGGGTGCGTATCATATCCAATCAACCCGGTTCGTTGACTCACGTCCATCGGAAAAGAGAAGGCATCAGATGGCGCAGGAGCTTCCACCGTGATAGTCGTGCTCCACGCTCCGGAGTTATCGCCAAACTCGTTATCATTAACTCCCAGAAAAAGCGTCCCGGACGCAGTGGCAGTGAAGCTTGCGGACTCGCCGATATTAAAAGGAGGATCGCTACCGATCCGCCCGATGAGTGCCCAGCAGGTCAGCCCCGGAGCGAGAAAGGGGCCTGGTGGTATCGAGTTGTCTCCGGTAGCAACGCAGCCCGGCGAACCCGCAGGAGACTTGCCAGGGTCAGAGCCTGCGATGAAAATCGTGCCAATCGCGTTTACCGTTACCGTATCACCCGAGCTCAACGAGATACTCCTTTCAGCTCTGGTTTCGAGCAGGGCCAATCCAAGATCACTGATTGTTGCTGTTTGGTAGCCTTATGTAGCCAAGCGATCGAAGTCTGAATCGAACCAGTGTGTACTGTCGCGCACTAATCCTGTACTCCCTGAAATACTTCGGTT
>JBOHHE010000030.1:0-4624 GCA_050700355.1 Pseudonocardiaceae bacterium | reverse complement strand
GCTACTTAGGGTCAGGACTCGCCCTTGCCCGGAGACACTCCGGACTGCGAGCCGCTTTCCGGTACGGCCTCGCTGCCCGCCGCCTCCTCGGTAGCGGAGCTCTCCGGTAGGGGGGCCGCCGCATGGTCGGGAGTAACCGCCTCGGTGTCCGCGACTGCGGTGTCAGCCGCTGGGGTATCAGCGGTTGGGACATCAGCAGCTGATGTGTCAGCAGCTTCCACAGTGCTGGACGCCGGGACTGCGGTGGCCGGCTTCTTCTGCGAGCGGTCCTTGGCGAACCGGGTACCGCGGGCCTGCTCGGCTTCGGCGGTCACCGTGCGCTCGGGGACCAGCTCGATGATCGCCATCGGAGCGTTGTCACCCTTGCGGGGCATCGTCTTGATGATCCGGGTGTAGCCACCGGGTCGTTCGGCGAAGTGCGGGCCGATCTCCGCGACGAGCTTGTGCACCACATCCTTGTCCCGGATCACCCGCATGATCTCGCGACGATTGTGCAGATCGCCCCGCCGAGCCTTGGTGATCAGCCGCTCGGCGTACGGACGCAGCCGCTTGGCCTTGGTCTCGGTGGTGGTGATCCGGCCGTGCGTGAACAGTGCGGTAGCCAAATTGGCCAGCATCAACCGCTCATGAGCCGGGGACCCGCCGAGCCGGGCGCCTTTGGTCGGCGTAGGCATCTACAACTGCTCCGTTTCTGCGTAGTCCTGCCCGTCATCGGTGCCGTAATCGGTACCGTTGTCGGTTCCATTGTTGCTGCCTTCGCTCCAGCCCTCGACCGGGAAGTCCGCCGCTGCGACCGAAGGGTCGAAGCCGGGCGGGCTGTCCTTGAGCTGCAAACCGAGGCTGGCCAGCTTCAGCTTCACCTCGTCGATGGACTTGGCCCCGAAGTTGCGAATATCCAGCAGGTCCGCCTCGCTGCGGCTGACCAGCTCACCGACGGTATGAATACCTTCACGCTTGAGGCAGTTGTAGGACCGGACCGTGAGATCCAGATCCTCGATGGGCATCGCGAACGCGGCGATCGTGTCCGCTTCGGCGGGCGAAGGACCGATTTCGATGCCCTCGGCTTCCACATTGAGCTCCCGGGCCAGCCCGAACAGCTCGACCAGCGTGCGACCCGCCGAGGCCAATGCGTCGCGCGGGGTGAGCGACGGCTTGGTCTCCACGTCCAGGATCAGCTTGTCGAAGTCGGTGCGCTGCTCGACCCGGGTCGCCTCGACCTTGTACGTCACCCGCAGGACGGGTGAATAGATGGAGTCCACCGGAATCCGGCCGATCTCCGCACCCGATGCCTTGTTCTGGGCGGCGGGCACATAGCCACGACCACGCTCGACGACCAGTTCGATTTCCAGCTTGCCCTTGGCGTTCAGGGTGGCGATATGCAGATCGGGATTGTGCACCGTCACTCCGGTCGGCGGCACAATGTCACCGGCCATGACATCCCCGGGGCCCTGCTTGCGCAGATACATCGTCACCGGCTCGTCCTCCTCGGAGCTGACCACGAGCTCCTTGAGGTTGAGGATGATGTCGGTCACATCCTCCTTGACGCCAGGCACAGTGGTGAACTCGTGCAACACGCCGTCGATTCGGATGCTGGTGACCGCCGCGCCGGGGATGGACGAGAGCAAGGTCCGCCGCAGCGAATTGCCCAAGGTGTAGCCGAAACCCGGCTCCAGCGGCTCGATGACGAACCGAGATCGGGTATCGACAAGCTGCTCTTCGGAAAGAGTGGGTCGCTGGGTGATCAGCATGAGTGGTATTCCTCCTCTGGCGCCCGCTATTTGACGCCGTCGTGAATCGTCGCCCCCGCAGGGGTCACTTCGAATATAGCTCGACGATCAGCTGCTCCTGCAGCGGCACGTCGATCTGCGCCCGCTCCGGCAACCGATGCACCAGCACTCGCATCGTGGAGTGGACCACCTGCAGCCACGCAGGCACCGGGCGGTCACCGAGGGACTCCTTGGCCACCACGAACGGCAGGGTCGGCACCGACTTCGGCTTGACGTCGATGATGTCGAACTTGGACACCCGGAAGCTGGGCACATCCACTTTCTGACCGTTGACCAGGAAGTGCCCATGGGTCACCAGCTGGCGTGCCTGGCGACGGGTGCGGGCCAGGCCGGCGCGGTAGACGACGTTGTCCAGCCGGGATTCCAAGATCTGCAGCAGGGTGTCACCGGTTTTGCCGGGGCGGCGATTGGCCTCCTCGTAGTATCGGTGGAACTGCTTCTCCATGACGCCGTAGGTGAAGCGAGCCTTTTGCTTCTCCTGCATCTGCAGGAGGTACTCGCTCTCCTTGATCCGCGCCCGGCCGTGCTGGCCAGGCGGATAGGGACGGCGCTCAAAGGCCTGGTCACCGCCGACCAGATCGGTCTTGAGCCGGCGTGACTTGCGGGTCACGGGACCGGTGTATCGAGCCATCTTCTTGCTACTCCTTCCCCGCGCCTCAGACCCGGCGTCGTTTCGGCGGTCGGCAGCCGTTGTGTGGCTGTGGTGTCACGTCCTGGATGGTGCCGACCTCTAAGCCGGCGGCCTGCAGCGAACGAATCGCCGTCTCCCGGCCCGAGCCCGGGCCCTTGACGAAGACGTCGACCTTCTTCATGCCGTGCTCGGCCGCCTTACGGGCCGCGCTCTCAGCGGCCATCTGCGCGGCGAACGGGGTGGACTTACGGGAGCCCTTGAACCCGACGTGGCCCGCCGAGGCCCACGCGATCACGGCTCCGGTCGGATCGGTGATCGAAACAATCGTGTTGTTGAACGTCGATTTGATATGCGCGTGACCATGCGCGACGTTCTTCTTCTCCTTGCGCCGCACCTTTTTGGTGCCCGCACCTGTTCGTGCCCTAGGTGGCATGCGGTGTGCACTCCTACAAAGTCAATGGGTGGGGGGACCGGTTTACTTCTTCCCGGCCTTCTTCTTGCCGGCGACCGTCTTCTTCGGACCCTTGCGGGTACGGGCGTTGGTCTTGGTCCGTTGACCACGCACCGGCAGCCCGCGGCGCCACCGCAGGCCCTCATAGCAGCCGATCTCGATCTTCCGGCGAATGTCGGCCTGGACCTCGCGCCGGAGGTCACCCTCGACCTTGTAGTTGTTCTCGATGTACTCCCGCTGCCGGACGAGGTCCTCGTCGGAGAGATCCTTGGAACGCAGATCGGGGCTGACTCCGGTAGCGCCCAGGATCTCGTGCGAGCGGGTACGGCCGATGCCGTAGATATAGGTCAGCGCGATCTCCATCCGCTTTTCGCGGGGGAGGTCGACGCCGGCGAGTCGGGCCATATTCGGCTGTCTCTCCTGTCTCGTCGTCTCCAGGTCTGCTCCCCGTCCGTCCCGACTGACAACGGCCGTTGTCCGCGGGCCCCGGCCTGAAGTCCGGGGGTGCACCGATCCCGGCTGGATCGGCTGGTACGGGGAGGTCTTCGGTGCGCCGTGGACCGGCGACGTCGTGCGCTGCTCAGCCCTGGCGCTGCTTGTGGCGCAGGTTCTCGCAGATCACCATGACCACGCCGTGGCGGCGGATCACCTTGCACTTGTCACAGATCTTCTTGACGCTCGGCTGGACCTTCACGTCATCTCTCCTGGTCGCGGGACCGCAGCACGGGCCCGGGCCTTCAGTTGTGTCCGGCCCCGCCGTGCTTGGCGGGGGTACGGGTTACTTGTAGCGGTAGACGATGCGGCCACGTGAGAGGTCGTAGGGCGAGAGCTCCACGACCACCCGGTCCTCGGGCAGGATGCGAATGTAGTGCTGACGCATCTTGCCGCTGATGTGCGCAAGAACACGATGACCGTTTTCCAACTCGACGCGGAACATCGCGTTGGGAAGTGGCTCGACCACCCGGCCCTCGACCTCGATGGCTCCGTCCTTCTTGCCCATATCCTCCGCGTTCCTGCCGATTCGCCACGCCGCTGCCCGCATCAGCGGGTCAACGACCTTGCCGCGACGCGGGCACACGCCAGCTCCGAGACGTGCGGGAGGCGGGTGCGGGGACGCACTGCTGAGCAGGAGGCCTGCGCAGATACCTGCAGACACGCAAGGAACCGACGCGGATTCTCGCGCCGACACCACAGCTTACGTCGAGGTCACGTCCGGCTCCAAACCGGGCTCTGCCGCACCGCTTTCAACGGGACGGCTGCGCGCCACTCACTCGCTCCGTGATCCAGCCCACCAGCAGCACAGCACCCCACGGGCCGGCCACCCAGATCCACCACGGGTAGATCCAGCTCAAGGTGGCCAGCGACACGATGCCCCAGATCAGCAGGTTGATCAGGCTCACGCTCAGCCAGACGGGAGCACGCCCGCGCCAGTGCGAACGATGGTGCACGTCAGGACTGCCGCCGACGGGCGTGGCCGCCGCCTGGGGCAGGTCGCTGATGAGAATCTTGAGTTCGCCGTAGGTCCGGGCCGCCCATGCCTGTCGCACTCGCTCGTCATATTCGGCAAGGTCGAGACGGCCTTCGGCGTGCGCCAAGCGCAGCTGCTCCGCGACTCGCTCCCGGTCGACGTCTGCGGCCCGCATCGGTGCCCGTGAGTTCTTCTCGTCCACAGTGTTCATCATCCCGCTTCTTGCTTCCACGGCACGCCTCCAACCGGAATCTGTCGCCATAGACAAAACTATAACACCGTTACAA